>JAITRD010000245.1 GCA_031288575.1 Treponema sp.
TTTGAAAATCCCCCGCAAGCTTCGGGCTTTACTGTTAAGGTGGAAGCCCTGGCCCAGGCGGATCTGCTGGCCGCCCGGTTTATCTCCGGGGAAGCCAAGGTGGGGATCCTTCCCCCCAATGTGGCGGCGAAAATCGCCTCCACGGGAAAGCGGATCCAGGTTGCGGCGGTGGTGGGGGCCGGGATGCTGAGCCTCCTTTCGGCGGATCCCGGGGTCCGCGCCATTGAAGACCTGAAGGGAAAAACCGTGGAAGTCGCGGGCCAGGGGGCAACCCCGGACTATGTGTTCCGCCGGATCCTCCTCTCCAAGGGGATCAACCCCGACCGGGACTTGAAACTGGGCTATGCCCTGGCCTACCCGGAGATTGCCCAATCCCTCATTGCCGGCCGGGTTTCCCTGGCCCTCCTGCCCGAGCCCTTTGCCACCATGGCCCGTTCGGGGAAGCCGGATCTGCGGGTTATCGGGGATATCCAGGGGGAATGGGCCGCCGCCGGGGGCAGCGGTAATTATCCCATGACGGTCCTGGTGGTGGACGCCGACTTCGCCGCCGCCCAGCCGGCGGTGATACGGGCCATATTGGACGCCTATAAGGCCTCCATCCAGTGGGTGGTTGCCAATCCCGCCGAAGCGGGGACCCTGACGGAAAAGCATAAGCTGGGGCTGCGGGCCCCGGTGGTAAGCGCCGCCATACCCCGGAGCAACTATGTATTTATCCCCGCGGCGGAGGCCCGGCCGGCCCTGGAAGCTCTTTTTAAGGCCTTTTTGGAATTTTCCCCGGTTTCCATCGGTGGCGCCTTGCCCCAGGATGCTTTTTATTTAAAACCCTAGGACTTGCCGGATCTATGCCGAAAGGAGGGGAATTCCCCGTAAATTCCGGGGAAAAACACCGGGGGAGCCGCCTTCCCGCGGTTTGGTTTTCTTTGGGCGTCCTTTTTTTGTTTTTCCTGTGGGAACTGGCCGCCCGGATCGCCGGGAGCGCATGGATACTCCCCGGCCCCCTGGGGGTGCTGAAACGTTTTGTCTTTCTTTTGGGGGCCGAAAATTTCCGTTATGCCCTGGGGGGAACCTTTCTGCGGGTTATGCTGGGGATCTTCATCTCCGTACCGGCGGGCATTGCCGTCGGCCTTATTGCCGGGCTGGATAAACGGGCGGGGGCTTTTTTTAGGCCCCTCTTTTCGGTGATCGCCGCTACCCCGGTAATGTCGGTGATCCTCATCGCCTTCCTCTGGCTGGGGGGGGAGCGGACCCCGGTTTTTACCGCCTTTCTGCTGGTCTTTCCCGTGATGGCCGCCAATACCATAGCGGGGATACAGTCCGCGGACGGCAATTTGCGGGAGCTTTTTACCCTCTACCGTTTGTCCTTGGGAGAAAAACTGCGGTTTCTTTATATTCCGTCTCTGCTCCCCTTTATCCTGGGGGGGATGGAGAGTTCCCTGTCCCTGTGCTGGAAGGTGGTGGTCGCGGCGGAGGTTTTGGTACAGCCCCTGCGGGCCCTGGGCACGGGGATGCAGATGGCCAAGGCCCAGCTTGAAACCCCGGAACTTTTTGCCTGGACCATTGGCACGGTCGCCGCCGCCACCCTTTCCCAGGGGTTCTTTTCTTTTGCCTTTGGCCTCTTTAAAAGGATGCGCCGCCGCCGATGAAACTAATTCTGGAAGACCTTTCCTTTGGTTTTAATAAGGACCTCCTCTTTGACCATCTAAATCTGGAACTGGAAGAGCCCGGCCCCGTAACCATTTTGGGCCCCTCGGGGTGCGGCAAGACTACCCTGCTCCGGCTTATGGCGGGGCTCCTGCCTCCCTTGGCGGGGACCGTCCGCCTTGAGGGGGATCCTTCCCCTTCCGGGGGGATTGCCCCGGTTTCCTTTGTTTTCCAGGAAAGCCGGCTCCTCCCCTGGCTTACGGTTTTTAAAAACATCCTCCTGCCCATGGAACGGGTCCTGGGCAGGGAAGCCGCGGAAAGCCGGGCCCGGTCTTTTTTGCGCCTGGTTTCCCTGGAGTACAAAGCCGCCGCCTATCCGGATGAGCTTTCGGGGGGTCAAAAACAGCGGGTCTCCCTGGCCCGGGGTTTCGCCTATCCCGCGAAGCTGGTCCTGATGGACGAACCCTTCCAGTCCCTGGATATTCCCCTGCGGGTTGAACTCATGGAGATGACCCGCTCCCTCCTGGAAGCGGAACCCCGGCTGGCGGTGATGGTTACCCACGATCCCCGGGAGGCGATTTATCTGGGCCGGCGTATTATCGTCCTGGGCCGGGACCGGCAGGGTTTTGTCCTGGATGAAAAAATCACCCTCAGCCGGGAAGAACGGCGTTACGCCTCCGCCGCCAACAGCGATCTGGAGGCCCGGCTGCTCCGGGCCCTTGGGGGGAACTTTTAGCGCATGATAAACCGTACCGGGTAGCGGTAGCGGGCCGCCACTTCCCTGCCGTTAGCCCGGGCGGCCTTTCCCTTGAGCCCCGTAAAGGCCTTGACCGCCGCTTCCCCAAAGCCCCTCCCGGCGGGTTCTTCCCGGAGTATGGTAACCCGCCGGACCTCCCCGTGGTTGTCCACAAAAAGTTCCAGGTAGACAATGCCTTCAATGTTTGAGCGGAGGGCGATGGGGGGGTATACCAGGGCGTCCCGGATAGCCCGCTCCGAAAAGGAGGGGAGTTCCGACAGGCTGTGCATGGGGAGGTACTCGATTTCCGGGGCCGGTCCTGGCTCCTCCGCCTGAACCGGGGGGATTTCCGGTACCGCCGCCCTTTCCTCGGGGAC
>JAITRD010000304.1 GCA_031288575.1 Treponema sp.
TTGGGAGGCAATCGATCTGGGTTACCGGGGTTCCTTCGATTTTAACGCAGAAACCGGCGGCATTACCCTAAACGCCGAACAGGCGATGAGAGGGTTCCGCTGGGTGGACGAACCTGTCCAAAGTTTCAGTACCGGGCAGATAAAGGGCGGCTATATAACCCTGGGGGACTTCACCTTTCGTCTGATCGTCATGGAATGAGTCGCGGCAGGGCAAGGGCCTTGGTTTAATACCAGTTTTTTGTTATATGAGGCTGTTCCAAAACTTCAGCTTTTGGAACAGCTTTCTTAGGTTTAATAGAAAAATCGGGCAGGACTTTAGTCCGCTTTGACCGATTTTTCACAAAATCCCCCTGGGGGGCAGAGGACCCTGCGGGTACTAAGACCGAAGCTTTGCGCCATCTGACCCTCAAAGTCAACGACAAAACCTCCTCGCGCAAAGCAAGCGTGACCCCCTGGGGAATTTTGCTCACCCGGCCAGAAATCTCTTCCCCCCAAAGGGACCGGCCTTTACGCCTAACCTCCCCAACGGAACAATAAGGCCGGCTGGGTGAGCAAAATTCCCCAGGGGGGCACGTGACCGAAGCTTTGCGCCATCTGACTCTCAATGACAACGACAAAACCTCCTCGCGCAAAGCAAGCGTGACCCCCTGGGGAATTTTGCTCACCCAGCCGGTCATCTTTGTTACGCATCAATAGTTAACTATAAAAGTAAATGCCGGCGTCCGAAGAAATATTGGACAAGAATGAGTTTATAGGTATAAAATAAAATATCAAAAGGGATGTTTCCCAAAAGCCTTTAGTATGGAGGAATTTTATGGACAGAAAATTGAAAATCGCGCAGTACGGCTGCGGCAAAATGTCGGTGTACACGATGCGCTATGTCTTTGAAAAGGGCGCTGAAATCGTGTGCGCCTTTGATGTCCGTCCCGAAGTAATCGGGAAAGACATCGGCGACATTATCGGCGGCGGTAAAAAGGGAGTTATTGTTCAGGACGCGAAAGAAGCGGAGGCGGTCTTCAGCAAAAACAAACCGGATGCCTGCATCATCACCACGATGAGCCTTATGCAGGATCTGAAAGTCCCCTTCCTGACCTGCGCTAAAACCGGGGTAAACGCCATCTCAACCTGTGAAGAGGCCCTGTTCCCCCACAATTCATCCCCGGCCCTGACCAAAGAAATTGACGAACTCGCAAAGAAGAACAACTGCACTATTTGCGGTTCAGGCTATCAGGATGTTTTTTGGGGCAACCTGATCACGGTACTTTCCGGCGCTACCCACAAAATAACCAAAATAAAGGGAAAGTCCAGTTACAATGTGGAAGATTACGGCATAGCCCTTGCTAAGGCTCACGGGGCGGGGCTTGACCTTGAGGCTTTTGACAAGGAAATTGCTTCGGCCGACAGGGTCAGCGACGATGAACGGCAGAAAAGCATTGAAGCCGGTACCTACCTTCCCTCATATATGTGGAATGTCAACGGCTGGCTCTGCGACAAACTCGGTTTTACCGTAACCCGGCAGACACAAAAAACCGTGCCCCAGACCCATGACCAGGATCTCCCCAGTTCCACCCTCAATATGACCGTTCCCGCAGGATACGCAACGGGAATGTCCGCGGTGGTTACAACCGAAACCAAAGAAGGCATAATCATTGAATCGGAGTGCATCGGCAAAGTATATGCCCCCGATGAGTTTGATCAAAATATCTGGACCCTTATTGGCGAGCCGGAAACCGAGGTGATCATCAACCGGCCCGCGACGGTTGAGCTGACCTGCGCCACTATTGTCGGCAGAATCCCCGATGTGATAAACGCTCCCGCGGGTTATGTAACGACCGACAAGATGCCCATATTGCAATACCGGGTAAAGCCCCTTAACGAGTATGTAAAATGAGCCTCCCGGGCCAACGGGCTTAGGCCTGTTCTAGCCAAAGAAAGAAGCGGCGGCTGAAGGCAGGGGGCGTCCAGCAGGGGCACGCGAAAGCGTGTTTGCGGATAATGTAACGCCTCCTCCGCGAGCCAGTGAGCGGATTCTTTGCCCCCCGGAAAATTCCGAACCCACAGCGGGGGTGCCGGAAAACCCGTGGAGCGGGGTTGGAGCCAGGGGGCGTCCAGCAGGGGCACGCGAAAGCGTGTTTGCGGGTAATGTAACGCCTCCTCCGCGAGCCAGCGAGCGGATTCTTTGCCCCCCGGAAATTCTAAATCCACAGTGGGGGTGGCGGAAAACCCACGGAGTGGGGTTGGAGCCAGGGGGCGCCCGGAGAAAGCACGCGAAAGCGTGTTTACGGGTAATGTAACACGGCGTTCCCCCCGGAAATTCTAAATCCACAGTGGGGGTGGCGGAAAACCCGCGGAGCGGGGTTGAAGCCAGGGGGAGCAGCGTCAGAAAAGGCGTGACATAGAAAGCAATTTGTTGGCCCATACCGTCAAGGGCGCTCCCCCTTCTTGGTTTGCTGCCGGCGGGATATCCCGCGGCTGGATTTCGCGCGGCATGAAACATGGCCTTGATCAGCCGGGCAGAAACAAATAAAGTAATAAAAAAGATTCATTCTCGGCTTATGAAGCTTTGTATCAACCGGTTCCCAATTAGAGGAGATTTATTATGGGTAAGTTAAAAGCGGGTATTGTCGGCTGCGGGGGTATTGCTGTTCAAAAGCATTTCCCCGCATTGTCTCTCTTGAAGGATGAGGTGGACATCATCTATTTCTGCGACATTATCGAAGAGCGGGCGGTAAAGGCGCGCGAGCAATACGGCGCTCCCGGCGCCAAGGTATGTGTTGACTACAAGGACCTTCTCAAGGACGGCAGCATTGATGTGGTGTATGTGCTTACGCCTAATGTCAATCACAGTCCCATAACCTGCGATGCCCTTGAGGCGGGCAAGCATGTGATGTGCGAGAAGCCTATGGCTATCAACTACGCCGAGGGCAAAAAGATGGTGGACGCCGCGAAAAAAAACGGGAAAAAGCTCACCATCGGCTACCAGAACCGGTTCCGCCGGGATTCCCGGGTTCTTTTCGCGCAGAGCCGGAGCGGCGAGCTGGGGGAGATCTATTTCGCCAAGGCCCACGCCGTCAGGCGGCGGGGGGTGCCTACCTGGGGGGTGTTCCCCGACAAGGCCAAGCAGGGGGGCGGCCCCCTCATCGACATCGGCACCCACGCCCTGGATCTGACCCTCTGGTTCATGGACAATTACGAACCCTACAGTGTGCTGGGCCAGACCTTCCAGAAGCTTAAGGACTACCCCGAGGGGAATATGTTCGGCCCCTGGGACCCCGCGACTTTTGAGACCGAGGATTCGGCCTTTGGCCTGATCCGTATGAAGAGCGGGGCGACTATTTACCTGGAAGCCTCCTGGGCGCTTAACATGATTAACACGAAGGAAGCCCAGGTAACCCTCTGCGGGACCAAGGCCGGCGCGGAAATGTCCGGCGATGCATATAAAAACGAGGGTTATTCAATTATTAACAAGGTTGAACACAACATTCTGGTGAGCACCCAGCCTTCGGCGGGGGGCGGCATCTACGGCTTCGCGGGGGCCGGTTCCCAGGCGCCCCACGACCTGGAGGCCCGCCAGTGGATCGACGCTATCAAGAACAACACCGAACCCCTGGTAAAACCCGAAGAGGCCCTGGTGGTAACCCAGATCCTGGAGGGCATCTACGAATCCGCCCGCACTTCCAAGGCGGTGTATTTCTGACGGGAATTGGCATGGCAATTAAATGAGCCTGTTCCAAAACCCGGTTATTGCGAATCTTCGGTCCGAAAAAACAGGCCCTTTAAAAAACCGGTCAATGCGGGCTAAAGCCCGGGCCGGTTGGGCCGGGAAAAATGTTTCAGGAAAATTGTCAATTTGAGATTGCCGGCCTTGAGCTTCGGGGCAGCCCTGTTTCCGCGGCTGTCCCGGGGTCACGGGCCGTTTGCGAAAAGTATTGCCCGGAAAAATGGGCATCCTAAAACGGGCAATGAGCATTATTACATCCGGCTTGAGGGCACATCATTCGATGAATGTCTCCCCGCCGTGCCGCGATGATATCGCGCAAGAATTCTCCTCCCCGCGGTTTTTCCTCCGTTTCTGTTTTCCCTTAAATGTTTCTTTTAAATATTTCTTTGACCGTTATAGTAAAACATTATTCCTGCCTGGATCTACGCCTGGAATCGAAAAACTTACAAATGAACAGGCCGGCATATTTAAGCCCCGGTTTTTCTTTTAAATCTAAGGAAGCTGTTTAAAGAATTGAAGTTTTGGAAGAGCCTTATTTTACAAATATTTTTTATATTTTTTATATATTGATTAAATATCTATGTAGAAATTATTTTTTATATATGCTATATTTATTTTATACATCTTAATGTTAAAGGAGTTTTTCATGGCAAAACAAAAGCTGGTCTTACCGGGAGACGCGCTTAAGGCAAAGATGGACGAATTTCTTGTGTCAATACCCAAATTGGCAACAGATATAAACATGAGTCCGTCTATGGTACGGAATTTTTTATCGGGGAAGGCTAAGATAGGCATCCCGGTCGCTTTAAAGCTGGCCAAATATTTTGGAACAACCTTTGAGTATTGGAACGAACTTCAACTTGCTTATGACCTCGAAGTGCTTAAAAAAGACGAGGCCATAGCAAAGGAGCTTAAGGATGTTCCAAAGGCAAAAAAACCGACCGCTAAACAAATAGCGGCTGCTACAGAAGGAAAAGAAGATAAAAAGACCGCTAAAAGGAGAAGCGCGAAAAACGAGGAACCGGTAAAACGGGGCGGCGCTGTTTCTGATAAGCCGGCTAAAACCGCCTCGCGAAGGGGGGCCAAAAAACCCAAAGAAACGGAGGAAAAAATAAAAGCGCCCTCGCCGAGAAGATCCGCCTCAAGATCAGCAAAAAAGGTTTCTCCGGAACCGGAGCCTGTCCCGGAAGCTCCTAAGAAACCGAATACTATTTTAATTAAAAAAAGCGAAAATTTTGAAAATTCAAGGCCGGTTCCCGATGAATCAGATGAATCATTGGAGACGACGAATCCGACCGACCAGGATCTTTTTTAGCCTTCTTTTTCACGGCAAGGCCTGTATCCGGCTTTATATAAAAGGCACATATGACCTTAGCGTCATATGTGCCTTTTGCCGGCGAATCCGCCGGCAGGATGAAACACAGGGCGGGCCTTTATTATCCCTGACAACCGGATTATAGCTTAAACGGCCGGGCTAAAAATTTTCAGTACCGGTACCCTGTTTACAAATTCCTTCGCGGTTCTTTATTCGAGAATCTGGCTTAATACCCCGCCGAACCTTTGGTTCGCGCTTGCCCCGCGGAGGCTCATTAGGCCCTTGCCTGGGGAGAATCAGGATGGATCTGCATCAGCTCTATTCGGTTTCCATCCGGGTCATGCACCCAGGCCTGGATATTTTTATCGTCGCCGACTTTGGTTTCAATGTCGATAGTAACCCCCCGGCGTCTTAGGTCCTCCACCATATTCGGCACATCCTCACAGGCAAGGCAGAGGTGCATCCCGCCGTAAGACTGCCAGGTATTCGGCCTGGCCCGTTTGCCGCCCCAGAAAAGCTCAATTTCCTGCCCGTCAAAGCCTTCCAAACCATTAGAACTTTCTTTGGCGGCCAGATAGGTAAGCCAGGGCTTGCCGTCCCGTTCAGCGGTCCGAATCTCCTTAAGGCCGAGCTTGTCGCAGTAAAAATCCAGGGCCTTGGGCATATCCGAAACGACATAGCCAATATGGCCAATCCCAAGAAATTCATCCCGCCCCTTATATTCCGAATCCGGCAGGGGCTGCAAAATTTCAAAGGCATTGCCATCAGGATCGTGGATCCACATATTTTTGCCGCCGGCTTCGGTGATTTTCGGCCGTATGTCTTCTTTGATGTAACCTTTTTCAAAAATCCTGTCCCGCAGGGCCTGCAAATTGGTAACATTCACGCACCAGTGATGGTACCCGATTAAGTCGGGCGCATAATTCTCATCCCGGTCCTTTTCGCCGCCGTAGAAAAGTTCTATAAAATTATTCTTAGCTATTTTTACATAAACAATGTATGGCGCCCCATTTCTTGGCAGCTCAAAGGCCTTGATCATCCCCGCGGCGGAACAATAAAAATCCAAAGCCTTTTCCATATCAAGCACATTGATAGCGTTATGGGCAATTCCGGTGATTTTCATGAAAGCACTCCTTAAAAAATTTATTTCCGCTGATAGGCCATAGGCCCAAACAGGGACTATGGGCCTATCGTATCATCTTTTACTTTTTCTTGATACCGCCATGCCATTTGCTGGCTTCGCCGGCAATCCGGGCGCCGCCATCGGCATGCCATTCAGAAATATCAGGCCGCGGAAGGTTCCCGCCGGAGCGTATCGAAGATAGCGGAGACGAGCTCTGCAAGCGTTTTTCCCGGCATTTTTCCCAACGGAACATAAGGCCGGCCGATTATGATAGCCATTCAGGACATGATGTGGTAAAATAACCTAAACAATGGAGGCAAATATGGATATTTCATTGCAATTATTTTCCATAAAAGAGGAAATGAAGGAAGACTTTGCCCGCGGGCTGGAACTGACCCGTAAGGCCGGATACGGGGGCGTGGAGTTTGCCGGGTATTTCGGGTTCAGCCCGGAGAAGATCAAGGAGCTGCTGGCCCAATACCAGCTCAAGGCGGTTAGTACCCACGCGGGCATAGGCCGCTTGCGGGAAGCCTTTGAGGAGGAACTTGAATACGCGGTAAAGCTGGGCTATTCATTAATTGTCTGCCCCATGCTTCCCTGCAAAACAAAGGATCAGATCATCGAAGACGCGGAATTCCTTGAGGCCTGCGCCCAAAGGGCCGCAAAAAAGGGCATCCTTATCGGCTACCATAACCATGCCCACGAATTTGTCAAATTTGACGGCCAATACGCCCAGGATATCCTCCTGGAAACCGCCCCTTCGCTCAAATTTGAGCCCGATGTTTTTTGGATTGCCTATGCCGGGGTCGATCCGGTAGAATATCTGTCGCCCCTGGTTCAGGCCGGGCGAATCTGCGCGGTTCACGCCAAGGAACTGGCCCGGGAAGGCAAGGACAATGTATATATCGGCCAGGGCAAAATTGACTTTAAGGCCATCGCGAAGCTCTGTCCCCCGTCGGTTTACCCTTATATCGTTGAGCAGGAAGAATTCTCAAGCGATCATTTTGACGGCATCTCCCAAAGTTATCAAGGTTTGAAAAAAGTTTTTGACCAGCTCTAGCGGTTTAAAAATCCGGCTTGAAAATTGGGCTTGTCCAAAAACCGGAGTTTTTGGACAAGCCTTTTACTTTTGTTCCAGAAAGGCCGTAACCGCGCGGCGGGTCGAATCAAAGGCGAGATCCTCCAGGCAAATTTCCCCGGGTTTAAAAAAACGGACGCCCCCGATTTCTTCGGGGTCCAGGCGCAGGTCCCCTTCGGTTAAATCCGGCGCCCAGAGGCTAAAAAAGAGATCGCAGGTCCGGTATATAATGTCTTTATAGGGATAGGTATTGGGGAAAGAGGCAAAGAGCGAGACCTTCGGGCCCGGATCCCATCCGATTTCCTCAAGACATTCCCGGCGCAGCCCGTCCAGGGCCCCTTCGCCGGGGTTCACAAAACCCCCGGGCAGATCCAGTTTCCCCAGGGCGGGTTCCTTTGCCCGGACCAGGAGGATAATTCCCTTTTCGGTATTAATAACGCAGCCGGTAGCCGCCGCTATGTTATGGTAATAGATAAAACCGCAATCGGGGCAGCGGAAAAGTTTTTCCCGCTCAAAGCGGATGTTGGGGGAAGCGCAGGACGGACAATAATGAAACATGGCATACTCCGGAATTGCTTTTAAAGGCGCGCCTTAGCCGGCACTCAATTGATTTCAAAACCGGCTCCATTATATAATAACTATTATGCTTTGTGAATCTACGCTTACCGTCCGCACCTATGAATGCGACAGTTACGGTCATGTCAACAATGCGAATTACCTTAATTATCTGGAATATGCCAGGTACGAATTCCTTAAAGACGCGGGCTTTGATTATCCCGCCATGATCCGGGCAGGCTACGGCGTTTATGTGGCCCGGGTCGAAATTGATTATAAAAAATCCGCCACCGCCGATGATCCGCTGCTTATCCGGTCTTGGCCCATTAAAAAGGGAGCCGTCAGCGGGGTTATCGCCCAGGAGATCCGCCGGGGCGAGGAGGTGATTGTCGAAGCCAAGGTTACCTGGGCTTTTGTGGACTCCAAGGGGGTCCCCGCCAAAATCCCCCCCCAATGGGATGTGCCGGGCCTCCGGCCGGATCGGGCCGGGTCCTGAACCCCGCTATTCCGGGCAAACCGGGCCGGTATAACTGGTTTTAAGTTTCTTTTCCTTTTTAAAACGGTCCAGGGCCAGGGCGATCAAGCGGTCGATTAAGGCGCTGTAGGAGAGCCCCGAAGCCTCCCACAACTTGGGGTACATGCTGATCCTGGTAAAACCCGGCATGGTATTGATCTCGTTAACCATGATAGTCCCGTCGGGTTTAAGAAAAAAATCGACCCGGCCGAGTCCTTCGCAGGCCAGGGTTTGGAAGGTTTTTACCGCCAGGGCTTGCAGGGCCCGGCAGACATCCTCGTTTATCCGGGCAGGAATTTCCAGGACCGCTCCCTGCTCGTCCAGGTATTTCGCGTCGTAGGAATAAAACTCATGGCGGGATTTTACTTCCCCCGGCAGGGACGCCAGGGGTTCCTCGTTGCCCAGGACCGAACATTCCAGCTCCCGGCCGGGAATAAATTCCTCCAGGATGATCTTGGTGTCATATTCAAAGGCCTCCCGGACGCACAGGGGATATTCCTCCTCATTCCGGATCTTGCCGACCCCCACGGAGGAGCCCATATTAGCGGGTTTTACAAAAAAGGGAAGCCCCAATTCCTCCCGGATCGCCTGAAAGGGGGGAAGGACCTCGTGGGATTTAAAAACCAGGAATTTCCCGACAGGAATGCCCGCGTCCCGGAGGAGCCGCTTCATCACATCCTTGTCCATCCCCGCCGCGGAAGCCAGAACCCCGGCGCCTACAAAGGGGATATCCGCCAGTTTAAGGAGGCCCTGGACGGTGCCGTCCTCCCCAAAGGGGCCATGGAGTATGGGGAAAACCACGTCGATGCTTTTTTCCCGCCCCGGGGCGGCCAGATTAGAAATAACTCCCCCCCCTTGCGGCAAAAGAGCCACCGCATCCCCCTCAGGATTTAACGTGACCCGCTTAGGATCATCGGCGTTCAGGAGAAACCGGGACTCATCGTTCAGGAGCCACCGGCCGGATTTATCAATGCCAATGAGGACGGGGTCATACTTAGTCCGGTCCAGGGCGTCAAAGACATTTTTCGCCGATTGCAGGGAAACCTCATGCTCCGCCGATTTTCCGCCGAAGAGGATCCCCACGCTGATTTTCTTTTCCATATCCCCCCTATCCTACACGTTAGGGCTAAACTTGGCCCGCAATTCAGGCGGTAAATTTATTACACCCGGGGCTATTACCCCCTTTTAGGCTAAAGTTGCCCCACTTTGCTTGAGTAGGTCCGCAAGGGAGGGGGAAAGGCCGGGAAAAATATTTGGAACTCCCCGCCGGAGCGTATTGAAGATAGCGGAGGCGGACTCTACAAGCATTTTTCCCGGCATTTTCCCCTCCCTTGCGGAAATTACTCAGAATTTTATGGGTCAAGTTTAGACCTTAGGGACGGCGTATAAAAGCCCTTGTGGCAAAAACCCGGAATATTTCCCTATGCCCCCAGCACTCCCCCCAGATCCCCAAGGAGAGTTTCCAGGGCGGTAACGAAGTGCCCGTTCCGCCCTTGCAGGGTCTCCCAGTCTCCCGCTTTTGCCGCACATTCCAGGGCTTCCGCCTGCCGGCCAATCCGATCCGCATAGATCCGGTAGCTTACGCTTTTAAGGTCATGGATCGCCGAGGCATAGGCTTCCAAACGGTCCGGCGACACGCCCCGCAGGGTATCCAAAAGCCCCGGGACGAAGCTGCGGTAAGCGCAAAGGGCCTCCCGGTATACCGCTTCCTCTTTATACTGTTTGAGCCCCGCCGCAAAATCGATCCCCTCGATAAGCTTTTCCCCGAAGGGAGGGAAGACCGGTTTTTCCCGGGAAACCCCCGGGGCGGATCCGGCGGAAGCCTGGGAGGAGGATTCCTCCGGGAAGGGCCCGCCGGCCTTGACCTGTTTTTCCCAGGGAATCCACTGCTCCAAAATTCTGTCAAGCTTCGGCATCTCAATGGGTTTGGCAAGATAATCGCTAAAACCTTCATTTAAAAACATCTCTTTTATCCCCGAAAGGACATTGGCGGTTAAGGCAATAATGGGAAGGGTCTGAAAATAGTTTTCCGGATCCTCCAAAAGCCGGATAATCCGGACCGTCTCAATCCCGTCCATTTCGGGCATCATGTGATCCATAAAAACCAGATCGTATCTATTTTCTTTGATAAGCTCTATTCCCTGGAAGCCGCTTTGACAGGCATCAATGGTCATGTGATAGGGAGCCATCAGGCCCTGGGCGACCTTGAGGTTCGTCGCGATATCGTCTACCACCAGAATCCGGGCGGAGGGGGCGGTAAAGGACGCGGCGGCCCTTCCCTTTTCAAGGGCGTTCCGCGCTTTTTCCCTCTGGTTCAGGATGTCGGCCAGGGAAAAAACATGGGCCGGCAGGGTAAGGATGCCGCAGGAGGGAATCCTCAGCTCGGCCCCGTAATCGACCAGGAGTACCGTCTGGGGTTTCCTTTCCCGGGTTTCCAAAAAAGCCCGGATCCCCTCATAATTGTTATAGGCAATAAGGACAAACCGGTATTCCCTGAGGGGGCCCCCTTCCGCCAAAACAATGCCCCGGAGGAGGGCCTCCGAAAAGGCTTCCGGGGTGTTTACCAGGGCATGGGGGACCCCCAGTTTTTTCAGGGAAAGGCGGAGCGATTCGGCATATATCGGACGGTCTTCGTATACCAGGACGGGTTTCTTCTCCGGATCCTCCACCGCCGCGACGGGCTCCCCCGATCTTTCCTCCTGGGGAATCCGGGCGGTAAAAACGCTGCCGGCGCCGTAGGTACTGGCTACCGTTACATCCCCGCCCATGGCCCGGCACAGTCCCTTGGTAATGGCTAAACCCAGGCCGCTTCCCTCAATGCCCCGGTTAGCCGCCATATTCACCTGGACGAATTCGCCGAAGACCTTGTCCATATCCTCCGGCTTGATGCCGATGCCGCTGTCCTCAACCGCTATGTTGAGGATAAGCCGGTCCGCCCCGTCATGCGGCCGGTTCTTTTCCGCGGAAACGGTAAGGCGGATAAATCCCTTTTCGGTATATTTGACCGCGTTGCTCAGAAGATTAAGCAGGATCTGCCTGACCCGCGCCTCATCTCCCACAAGGCTGTTCGGCAAAAGGGGATCAATATCGGTAACAAAAGCCAGGGACTTTTCGATGACCCGCATCCGGATAATATTGATCACGTCATTGATAAGGGAGCGGAAATGATAACGGATAGGGGTGAGTTCCAGTTTGCCCGACTCAATTTTGGAAAAATCCAGGATGTCGTTGATAAGGGACAGAAGATTAGCCCCGGCCTGCCGGATATTCATGGCATATTCATAGACCTCGGCGGAGACCTCTTCCCGCAGGATCAACTCCGACAGGCCGATAATAGCGTTCATGGGGGTACGAATCTCATGGCTGGTGGTCGCCAGGAAGGCGCTTTTGGCTTGACTGGCCAGCTCGGCCCGCTGTTTTTCTTCCTCTAATTCGTTGACCAGGTTTTTTATGCCGGTCATGTCATAAATGATAAATATGGCGTAGAGGAATTCCTGGTACCTGTCATAAATATAGGTAGCCTCAACTTCACACCAGATATTATTGTGCCGGCAGAGGGCTTCAAATTTGTCCATCCGGTTCCCCGGCCCCGGGGTTTTAGAAAAAAGCGAGACCGGGCCGCCAAAATCAAAAAGTTCCCCCATGGGCACATCGGCCAATTCTCCAGGGTTTTTCCCGAAAAATAAAAGGGCGCTGTTATTCGTCAGGAGAACCCGGCCCTTCTCATCCACAACTAAAAGGGGGGTTTTTACGAGGGAATAGACATAACTGGCCACATTAAAGAGGGTAAGGGTGGCGGTGTTGTACCGCTGGCTGTGAAAGTAGGCAAGGACTATTAAAAAAAACTGGAAAAAACACCCGTATTTATTGGCGGCGGAAAAATAAAACCGGATCACCATAAAAATGGCGCCCAGCGCAAGGCTGCCCACCCAAAAGGCCCCCTGCATCCGGTCCCGTTTAAAATCGGCCTTGTTATGTATCTGGAGTATCATCCCTATGTTCAGCAGCAGCGAGAGGACGCTAAAACCCAGGGCCAGGTAGAAAGCCGGATTTTTAATATGCGCCAGCTCAATTTTGCCTGAAAATTCCGTTTCCCATTCCCAATAATTGCCCTGGAGGATAAAAAAAATGAGGGCCGCCGCAAAAAGAACCTGGAAAATCAGAAATTTATGAAAGAAAGAACGCAGACGTTTATCAATAGCGGCAAGATAGAGGGTTATCAGGGGGAATATCAGGATAAGGGCTATTTCACTCAGGGTGGCGCCCAGGAGCGTGAAAGCCGGGGACCATTCCTCCATAATCCAGGCCATGCCCAGGGACAATAACACTGCATCCAGGGTGAGAAAAAGATATTCCCATTTTATTTTGGCCGCCCTTCTGCCGGTATAAAAGGTATAACAACCCAGGCAAAGGGCGGAAAAACTCAAGATATATAATATGCCCGACCAGGACACCCCGCTCTCCTTATATCAAGGGTAGATCAGCCGAAATAAAAACACAAGGCAGAATTCAAATTTGCCGGCTGTTCAAAAGCGGGGGCCCCGTGGAAGGCTGGTTGCCGCAAACAGGCTATTGACAATAAAAACCATCGGTCATATAGTATAGACATTATGATTAGTAAAAGTCAATCCGAATTGGTATCATGGTCTTCTACTTTTTCCGTCGGGGTCAAAATCATTGACGATCAGAACAAGGGGCTTTTCCGCTTAACCAATGATTTATTTAATCATTGCGTGGGCGATGAAGAATCCGAGCGGGCCTATTTTAGAGATGTCATTGAAAAGGCGGTCGATTATGTAAAGATCAATTTTTCCACCGAAGAAAAGATAATGTTAGCCACTAAATTCGGGGGTTATTGGGAGCATAAACGGGAACACGACGCCTTTGTACTAAACATGGTGGATCAAATACGGGCCTTTAACGAGGGCAAGCCCTTTACCCTGATAGCCTTTACCCGGTATCTGAAGAATTGGGTCCTTACCCATATTGCTGTTTCGGATAAGCTCTATTTTGAACACTTCAAGAAACTGGCCGCCCGCAAGGCGGACGGCAAACTTTCAATTACCAAGGCCGGCCTTACCGTGAAATGACGATCCTTCCCGGCGGGCGGGCTTGAAGCGGGCCTTCCGCCGGAGCGTATCGAAGATAGCGGAGGCGGACTCTACAAGCATTTTTCCCGGCCTTTTCCCCTCCCTTGCGGGAATTACGCAGCATTTTGCGGGTCAAGTTTAGGGGCTCCGGAGTTCTTTAAATTTTTCTCCGGGGGGGTTAAAATAGAAGCATACCCTATGAACCGCGAACAGGTTTCGGCAAATTACGAATCCCTCAAGGCCGCCGCCCGGGACGCCCCGGCGGAGCCCGGGGTGTATATTATGCGGGACGGGGAAAACCGGATCATTTATGTGGGGAAAGCCCGGGTTTTGAGGAACCGGCTGGGGAGTTATTTTTCCGGGGAAAAGGATATCAAAACCCGGACCCTGCTCCGCCACGCGGGAACCATTGAAACCATCATCGTTCCCAACGAATACGAAGCGCTGCTCCTGGAAAACACCCTCATCAAACAACATTCCCCCAAATACAATATCAACCTGAAGGACGGAAAAACCTACCCGGTGATCCGGATAAGCGCCGAGGCTTTTCCCCGGGTGTTCAGGACCCGGCATATTATTGAGGACGGCTCCCGTTACTTTGGGCCCTTCCCCAATATTCAGGCGGTGGACACCCTGCT
>JAITRD010000044.1 GCA_031288575.1 Treponema sp.
TCAAGGAATATTGAATTGTTAAACTCCGGATGGCGCGGGACCGATAGTTTAAAGGGTTTTACCCTGTTTTCCTCTTTGTCAAATAATTTTTATTATTACTATTTGTCCTCTGTTTCTTCGGAGTCCGGGCCGGTTGGCTAAAAGTCAATCTGTCCGTTAACCTGCAAATCAGGAGGCTCCGAGGAGCCTCCTTTTTTTATGCCCGGCGCGTTGAAAGGCCGGGTTTTAAAATACGGGTAATCCCGGTGTGAGGAGTTTATTATGATTATCGCTATGAAGCGGGGGGCGGAGGCGGCGGAGATACAAAACTTCACCGTCCTTTTGGAAAAGCAGGGGGTACGGGTACACTGTTCCCAGGGAACTTCCCAGACCGTGCTGGGCCTTGTGGGGGATACCACGGGGATCGATGAGGAGGGGCTTAAGGCCCATCACCTGGTGGAAAAGGTGATCCGGGTGCAGGAACCCTACAAGCGGGCAAACCGGCTTTTTCACCCCGAGGATACCCGGATCGACATTGCCGGGCCCGGCGGGACGATCCGGCATATCGGGGCGGGGCATCTGGGGATCATCGCCGGGCCCTGCTCGGTGGAAGGGCGGGACCAGATTGTCGGGGTGGCCTCGGCGGTGCAAAAGGCCGGGGCGGGTTTTCTCCGGGGGGGCGCCTTTAAACCCCGGACCAGCCCCTACAGTTTCCAGGGCCTGGGCTGCGAAGGGCTGGACCTGCTCGGGGAGGCGAAAAGGGTTACGGGCCTTCCCCTGGTAACCGAACTTATGGATATCCGCCAGCTTGAGGTTTTTGACCAGGTGGACATCATCCAAGTGGGGGCCCGAAATATGCAGAACTTCACCCTCCTTAAAGAACTGGGGCATTGCCGCAAGCCAATACTCCTCAAACGGGGTTACGCCTGCACCGTTACGGAACTGCTTATGGCGGCGGAGTACCTTATGGCCGGGGGCAACGACCGGATCATCCTTTGTGAACGGGGAATTCGCTCCTTTGATAGTTACACCCGGAACATCCTGGATTTAAGCGCGGTCCCGGCCCTGAAAAAACAGAGCCACCTCCCGGTGATTGTGGATCCGAGCCACGCCACGGGCCTGGCCTGGATGGTTCCCGCCATGGCCAAGGCCGCCGTAGCCGCCGGGGCGGACGGCATTATCGTGGAGGTTCATAATGATCCCGAACGGGCCCTCTGCGACGGGGAGCAATCCATAACCCCCGAAGCCTTCGGCTCCCTTATGGAAAGTTTAAAAAAATACGCCGCCATTGAGGGCAAAAGCCTATGAAACCCATAGAAGATTCCACCCTGGGCATCCTGGGGCTTGGCCTTATGGGGGGCGCCCTGGCCATGGCCCTGCGGAACAGGACCGTCCTCGGCCCCCGGGGCCGGCTTCTGGCCCACGACATCGACCCCGGAACCCTGGAGGCGGCCCGGGCGGAGGGGCTTATCGACGGGGGCTTCCCTTCCCCCGGGGAGATGCTGGGCCGCTGCGACGTGGTGTTCCTCTGCCTGAACCCCTCCACCCTGCTCCGGTTTATGGCGGAACACATGGCCCTTTTCCGGCCCGGGGCCCTTATCACCGACATTGCGGGGATCAAGGGGAACATCGCCGCGGCCATGGAAAGGGATCTCCGGGAAGACCTGGATTTTATCCCCGGCCACCCCATGGCGGGTTCCGAGAAGGGGGGCTTTGCCCAGGCGGGGAGCTGTAATTTTCAGGGGAAGAACTATATCCTTACCCCCCTGAAAAGGAATAAGCCGGAAAATCTGGAATTCCTCAAGGACCTGATCTGCCGCATGGGTTTCGGCAGGATTACCTGTACCACAGCGGAGGAACACGACCGGAAAATCGCCTTTACCAGCCAGCTCTGCCATGTCATTGCCGCGGCCCTCATCGACTGCGAAAGCGACCGGGCTATCACCCGCTTCGGCGGCGGCAGCTTCGAGGACCTTACCCGGATCGCCATGCTTAACGCCCCCATGTGGACCGAACTTTTTCTGGAAAACCGGCGGGAACTCCTGGACAGGATAAAACAATTCGAGGGGAGCCTGGATAAGCTAAAAAATTTTATCGCCGCCGGAGCGCGGGAGGAATTGCTGGAAACCCTCGGGGCGGTCCGGGAACGGCGGGCGGCTATGGGGTAAAGGCAAGGGGGCGTATTTACCAGAGAATAAGTTTGCCCCGGTCCGGGACAAAGCCCGCCGCCCGGAGGACCTCGCCGTAGGGGCAGGCGGCGGCGGCGACGCCGTTGACGGTTTCGATGAGCACCTTCCCCTGGGGATGGAAGGAACGGGTCCGGGGGATTTTGAGGAAGGCCAGGGCCTTTTCCAGGGCGGGATCGTCCGAGGGGAGGAAGATTTGGAGTTCCTTGGCGCCCCGGTTTGCGGCGGCAAGGAGTTCCCGCCCCCGGAAACAGAGCCGGGAGGAAGGCAGCCGGGGAGGGAGCCGGGGATCAAGTCCCGGGACGGCAAGCCCCGCGGGGCTTCCGGGATCGGCGGCGTTCATCCAGTAGATCCCCTCTTCCGCGTCGGCGGCTTCCAGCTCGCCGGAAATTTCCGGGGCGGCAAATTGGAGGGAGTTGATCCCCTCAAAAAAGCGGCCCGCCGTGAGTTCTCCGGCGAGTTCCATCCGCCGCATTGCCGGGAGGATCTTTCCCCAGGAAAGGGAAGGCTCCTCCCGTTCCAGCAGGGGCCGGCAGAGGATCCCCCACCGTTCCAGAAGAAGCCGCACCCGGTCGCGGTTTAATTCCTCCTCATCCCAGGAATCAAGGCCCCGCAGTTCAGGGTTTTCATAATCCCGGTCCAGGGAAAACCAATTCCCCCGGACCGGCACCCCCCTTTTCCACCGGTCCCGCAAGGCCCGGGGCAGACGCCGGCTCCCATAGGGTCCCGGCAGGGGGGCCGTTGAGCTTCCGGGACCCGGCTCCCGGCCTTCGGGCCTCCGGCCCTGCTTGATGCTCTGGCGTATGGGCTCCCAGGAGTCGGCGCTCAGCCGGCCCCGCCAGGCTTCTTTCAAGAGGAGTTCCGTGCAGGCGGCGGTTTCCAATTTGAAATGGTCCTTTATTTCCCAAAAATTCCGGGGCCGGTCAAAAAAATCATCCCTGGGAAACCCCTCCCCGGCGGGAGCGGTTTCTTCCGGGAAAACCAGGTCCAGTTCTTCGGGACGGCAAAACCCGGCCCGCTCCTTTCCCGCCCCGTACCAGAGGAGCGAACCCTCTTCAATCTCCCTGTCCAGGTCCCGGGTCTGATAGTTTTCCCGCCGGGCGGGGAAAAATTCGGTCTCCCAAAGTTTTGCCGGGGCGGCAAAACCCCGGAGTTTTTCCCAGGGGAGGGCCCTGTTTTCCGGGCCGCTTACATTCAAACCCCGGAGAATGCCCTGGCGCCGGGCCAGGTAGGGAATAAGCAGCGCCGGGGGCCGTTCCCGGATGCGCGGGCGGGATCGCCCGCGGGAAAGCCGCAGCAGAAGCTCCAGGTTTTCCCGGTCGCAGATCAGATCCTCCCGGTCCTGAACAAGCCCCCCGGGGGAACCGTCCCCGGCAATTGCCACCCCCCGGATCAGTTCCCCCGCCTCAGCCAGGGCGTCTGCCGCGGCTTCCCCCTCCGCGGGGCGGAAGCCGAATACGGCGTTGATCCGGGAAAGGGGCAGGGGGCCTTCATAACGAAGCCATGGGCCGAGCAAGGCTGCGGCCTCCTCCTCCCAGGTTTCGGCCCATTCCCGGTGGACCGCCGAAGGCAGCAGGGCCCCCTGCCGGGACAAGAACCGGATCCTGCCTCCAAGGGAGGGGTCCCGGTCATAACTTTCCCGGAGTTCCCCCGGCAGGGCGCTCAGGAGGGTTTCCCATTCATCGGCGGGAATGGCGATCCGTTCCTTTACCCATTCGGCCAGGCCAAGCTCCTCTTCAGCGGTCCAGCCGGGGATTTCCCGCCGGAGCCGCCCGGAAAAATCCGCCGTCACCGCCGCGGAAAGCCGGGGCCGGCGGCGGGTATCCTCCAGGGCTTCCTGTATCACCCGGTCCGCCAGGGAAGCCCCTTCGGGCCCTCCGGGAAAATTTGACCCCCCCGGCCGGCTTGCCCTGCCCCGCGGATCCGGCCTTTCGTCATATTCGTACATGAGAAGGTTGGTTTCCCTCCAGACCAGTTCCCGGGCAAAGGGGCTTGGCAGGGAGGTCTTAAAAAAGGAAAGCTTTACCCTCTCCCTGGAGATATCCTGGATAAAGGCCGCGGTTCCGGCGGGATCAAACTGATCCCGGAGGCAGCTCCGCCAGGCCTCGGCGGTAACGGGGAAATCTCCATAATTTGCCATGGCGTCAAAGAGCCGCTTGGACCGCTGGCGGGTGATCCACAGGGGGGTGCGTTTCCCGAAACCCGCCTTAGGAAGGAGGAGGGACCGCTCCGCCGCCTCCCGGAAGGCCGCCCCAAAAATGCCGGAGGATTCAAGCCGTTTTTTAAACAGTTCTTCCCAGCGCCGGCCCTCCCCCAGGCGGAGCAGGGTTTTCCGGATTAAATCCCTCAGGTCCCCGCCGGCAAACCGGGGAATGACGAGGAGGATGCCGTTATCATCCGGGACGGATTCCACCCGGATCTGCAGCATTTCCTCCAAATCCTGGGCCAGGGCCAGGGAAAAGGGA
The DNA here is from genome assembly GCA_031288575.1 of Treponema sp. Lineage (GTDB taxonomy): Bacteria > Spirochaetota > Spirochaetia > Treponematales > Breznakiellaceae > JAITRD01. The sequence continues at coordinate 4,631 of JAITRD010000044.1, forward strand.
TAATTTACCGCTCCGCCCCGGAAGGTGTGGAGGATTGCCGTATAGACCGCCCCCCGGTTGGCCGGCTCGTCCAGGATTTCGACCGGGAGGGAATCCGGGCCGGGCAGGGGCGCCCGGCCCTGGGCCCGCTGCTGGGACCGGATAAAATCTCCCAGGGCTTTTTGGGCCGCGGGGGAGAGCCCCTCCGGGGCAAAAGCCTCCGTCCCCAGGGCATCCGTTCCCTGGCGGCCGCAGCGATCAAAAAAATCCATGATCCGCCGGGCCAGGACGGGGCTGCGGAAGGCCGTGTCCCCCTTCCAGAAGGGAGTATAATTGGCCCCCTCCGCCTGGGGGATCACCTCAACCGCTTCGGCCCCAATGGAAACAATAGTCCAAGGGCGGGTCCCGAAATCAAAACTGTCCCCCAGGCGGCATTCCCAAACAAATTCCTCATCCAGTTCGCCTATTTTGCTCCCGTCGGTAAGGCGGAGCGAATAGCTTCCCCGGTTGGTTATAACCCCGCCGGAGGAATAGAGCAGGGGCAGGACCCCCGGAACCGCGGTGAGCAAAGCCCCGCCGCCTTCCCCCTCCCGGTAGAGCCGGGGTTTAAGCTCCCGGATCCGCTCCTTCCCGTAACGGCCGGCGAGCATTCCCAGTACCTCCTCATAGGAGGAGCGGGGGAGGGTCCAAAAGGGGTAAAAACCCCGGAGAAGCTGGTAAAGTTCATCCGCGGTCCGGCTCTTTTCAGCGCAAAGGGCGAGGATGATCTGGGCCAGTACATCCAGGGGATTTTCAATTCCCCGGCTTTCTTCGATCTCCCGGTTCGCCACAGCCTCCCCCAGGGCGGCGGCGGCGATCAGGTCTAAGCCGTGGAAGGGAATAAGCCGGCCCCGGCTTACCATTCCTACCCCGTGGCCGGAGCGGCCGATCCTTTGCAGGGCCACGGAGGAAGCGCCGGGGCTGCCGGCGAGGATCACCTCCGCCACGCTGCCGATGTCGATTCCCAGTTCCAGGGAACCGGTGGCCACCACGCAGGGAATCCGCCCCTCCGCAAGACGGGCCTCCACCGCCCGGCGCACCTCCCGGGAAAGGGAACCGTGGTGGGTAAAGGCCGCCATCTTTCCCGCCCGCTCGTTGATAAGGTAACTAATCCGCTCCGCCCGGCGGCGGGAATCGGTAAACACCAGAGTCGTGCCCCTCCCGGCGGGAGAAGCGGAATCCTCCGGGCCGCCGGGATTTAGGGCGCCGGGCCGGTTGGCTTCGATCCGCCTGAGGATCTGATCCACCAGAATGCGGTACCGCGGGCCGTAACGCTCCCGGGACCCTTCCCCGGACTTTTCCCCTTCGTCCTCGGGAAAGTCTATGAGGAACTGGATTTCCTTGTTTTGGGGCGGAGCCGCAATCCGGACCGGCCGCTTTACATAATTTCCCTCAGCGTCAAGCCGCAGCCCCCCCGCAAAATCCGCCGCTTCCTCCGCCGGCCGCACCGTGGCGGAGAGGCAGACCCGCTGAAATTCCCCGGCCAGCAGGGCCAGGCGGCCGATCTGGCAGGCAAGGAAACTCCCCCGTTTGGTTCCCAGAACCGCGTGAACCTCGTCCAGGATAAGGTATTTTACCCCGGAAAGAACCTGCCGGCCCCGGGGATTAAGAAGCAGTATGGCCAGGCTTTCCGGGGTTACCGCCAGAATCGCCGGAGGTTTTTTGAGAAAACGCCGCCGCTCCGATTGGGGAGTGTCCCCGGAACGGGTTTCCGCCCGGATTTCGGGAAAAGGAAGGCCGGCGGCTTCAAAACGGGCCCGGATGGAGGCCAGGGGTTCCAGAAGATTCCGGCGTATATCCTCGTTCAAAGCCTTGAGGGGAGAAACGTAAAGTACCGAAAGGGTTTCCGCCGGATATTCCCCCGAGGCGAGCCGGGAAAGGGCGCTCAGAAAAGCGGTGAGGGTTTTCCCGCTTCCCGTGGGGGCCAGGGCCAATACGTGCTCCCCCCCGGCAATAAGGGGCCAGGCCGCCTCCTGTACCTCCGTGGGTTTTCCATAGGCCCCGGCGAACCAGGAGCGGATGAGGGGGTGAAATGAAAAAAGCGCTTCGTCCCGGCTCATAATTTCGATTCGAAGCTCCGGCTTAATGCCCTCTGAACCGAAGCTTCAAAAAACCCCATTGCTTATATTACCACAAAAACCATAAAAGTAAATGCCGGAGCCCTGCCCGGCGCTGCCGGCATTTACTTTTATCGCCAAGTATTGAAACATAACAAAAATAACCGGCTGGGCGGGCAAAATTCCCATGAGGGTCACGCTTGCTTTGCACGAGGAGGTTTTGGCGTTGTCCTTGAGGGTCGGATGGTGCAAAGCTTCGGTCAAGTATCCCCCTGGGGATTTTTTCCGCCCAGCCGGCCTTATGTTCTGTTTAATAGGTGTGACCGTAAAGGCCGGGCCTTTGAGGGGGAAGAGATTTCCGGATGAAGGAGGGAAAACGGGCTATCTGCCGCAAGGAGGGGTAGTGAGCGGTTTAATGCTCCGCTGTCATAGGGTTTTTCTTTTGCGGCTTAAGTTAAAAGTAAATGCCGGAGCCCTGCCCGGTGCTGCCGGATTTTGAAAAAGGTTCAAATTATAGTACATTTGTAATACGGTAAAATACTGGTAAAGAGGTTCCTGTGGGGAAGATAGTTTTTTTGGATATTGACGGGACATTGGTTTGGGGGGATAAGATTTTGCCTTCGGCCCTTGCGGCGTGCCGGGGGGCGCGGAAAAACGGGCATCTGCTTTATATCTGTTCCGGGCGGCCCCGGCTTCAAATCACCGACGCCATTCTTTCTGTGGGTTTTGACGGGGTCGTGAGCTCCGGCGGCGCCCATATCGAAATGGGCGGGGAGAGGGTTTTTTCCGCCTTTATTCCCCGGAATACCCTGGACCGGCTGACGGATTTTTTGGATGCCCACGGGACGGGGTATATGCTGGAGGCCTCCGACGGGGTTACCAACGGCCCCTATTTCAGGCAGCATTGCGAGGCCCTCTGCGCGGCCTTGAAGGGAACCCCCGAAGCATCCTTGATTGAAGATTTTCTCGCCTTTCTTTTGAGTACCCCCCTGCCGGCGGAACCCTGGAGGTACCGTGACCGGGTGAACAAGGTGGTATTTATGGGAAGCCGGGACGCGGTTTTTGATAAGGTCCTCCGGGAATTTGGGGGGGAATGTGAGATATTCCGGGGTTCCGTTCCCTTTTTTGGGGACGAATGCGGCGAAATCGGCCCCCGGGGGGTGCATAAGGGCTCCGCCCTGGAGTTTGTGGCAAAACGGCTGGGGATTTCCCGGGAAAATACCATCGCCATAGGGGACAGTGACAATGATCGTAAGATGATCGAATACGCCGCCCTGGGGATCGCCATGGGAAACGGGGCGGAGGGGCTGAAGCAAATTGCCGATTATGTTACCGGGCCTATCGGCGAGGACGGCCTTGCCCGGGCATTTGAAAAATGCGGGCTGGTTTGAGGGAGGCCTTTAGGGCAGGACCTTAAAACACCGGACCAGGTGGGGATGGCTCCCCCCGGTTTCAGGGCCTTCCCCAAGCTCCCGCAGTTCCGGGTGTTCCCGGAAACAGGGTTCCTCCGCCAGGGGGCAGCGCTCGGCGAAGGGGCATCCCGAAATTTCGCTTACCGCCCTTTTTACTTCCCCCGGGATTAAGCCGGGCCCGGCTGTTTTTTCCCGGGCCGCCGGGGTTTCCCGATCCGTGATAAAGCCTACCGCCGAGGAAAAGAGGAGCTTGGTATAGGGGTGGAGGGCGTTTTTGTAGAGTTCCGCCGCCGGGGCTTCCTCCATAAGTTCCCCCCGGTACATCACCCCGATGCGGTCGCAAAAGTAACAGGCCACCTTGAGGTCGTGGGCGATGAAAAGGAAGGACAGCCCCCGGCGGGAGCGGATGTCCAGGAGGAGGTTCAGGATCTGCCCCTGGATGGAAACATCCAGGGCGGACACCACCTCGTCGCAGATGAGGAGGTCCGGCTTCAGCAGGAGCCCCCGGGCGATGGAGATCCGCTGGCGCTGGCCCCCGGAAAATTCCGCCGGCCGCCGTTCCAGATCCGCCGCCCCCAGCCCCACCTCTTCCAGGGCCGCCGCCGCTTCCTCCCGGGCCTTGGATTCCCCCGGCCATGGATGCCCTCCCCGGGTGGCCCAGCGGTAACCCGAGACCAGCACATTGTAGACGCTTTTCCGGGGATTGAGGGAACGGGCGGGGTCCTGGAATATATATTTTACCCTTTCCCGGTATTTTTTAAGTTCCCCCCTTTTTAAACGGCGGACATCGATCCCGTCCTGAAAGGTAATGTCCCCCCCGTCACATTCGTACATCCGCACCAGGAGCCGGGCCGTGGTGGTTTTCCCGCACCCCGATTCCCCCACCAGGCCGTAGGTTTCGTTTTTATCAATGGAAAAGGACACCCCGTTTACCGCATAGACAAAACGGCCGAAGCGGGCGAAAAACCCCGCCTCCAGATTAAAACGTTTCCGCAAATTCGAGACCCGGATTACCGCCATTTATGCCCCCTTCCTGATGCAGCGCAGTTCCCGGGGTTCCTGCCCCTCCGGTCCCGCAAAAACCAGGGGCGGGATAAGCCCCTTGCAGGCGTTTTGAGCCTCCCCGCAGCGGGGGGCGAAGGGGCAGCCCGGTTCGGGATTCACCGGGTCGTTTATCTTCCCGGGGATGACCGGGAGCCGTCCCCGGGAGTAATGGCTGCCGAACCGGGGGGAAGCGGCCAGGAGCGCCCGGGTATAGGGATGCTCCGGCGCTTCGGCGATCCGCCGGGCCTCCCCGGCCTCCATCACCAAACCCCCGTACATCACCAGGATCCGGTTGGAAATATCCGCCACCAGGTCTATGTCGTGGCTGATAAAGATAATGGCGATCCGCCGT
>JAITRD010000077.1 GCA_031288575.1 Treponema sp.
CCCCTTTGGCGGGTAACACTTTGGGTAACACCGCCTAAAATTGAGTTATAGCGCCGGTTTTTCCGGTAGCTAACTTATTGTTCTGTAAAGACTTACAAACCAGCGGCCGACGGGAGTCGAACCCGCGTCACAAGCTTGGGAAGCTTGGATAATACCGTTATATGACGGCCGCATAAACCAATTAATAGTATAGTACCGAATTCGGATAATTCTGTCAAGCCACCGCGTTGCCTAATAATTTTTCTAGCCGAAAACAGGGGCGGAACTAAAAACTAAAATCTAGCCGAAACCTCCTGACCGGAGGTCTCCAATACCATAGCCTTTTCCCGGTTTAACCGCAAGAGCTGATTCCGCGCCTTGTCCAAAAATATCTTGAGCCTCACCGGATTGTATAATCCCGCCCGCCGCTTCAGTTCCTCCTTCACCTCCTCCCCAACATCCCCCGGTTCCAAAAGCCGCTCACCGGGCGTTTTCGGCCGGTCATAGACCTTCCGGCATTTCCCGTCCTCCAGCCGGATCTTTTCCGTTATCTTGATCGACGGATAAAAGTAGTTGTTCAGCGGGCACAGGCAGCGGTATGCTTCCGCCGGTACCGCCTGTTCCTCCGGCGTGTCGTACCGGAAATACCCGGCCGTCTTTCTTACCACATCGCCGTTTTTCTGTTCCGCAAAACAATTTTCGTTCTTCCGGTACGGGCGTCCGGCGCATTGCGCGGCGCAATGCGCTTGGTGAACTGGATATTGTAATTTGGGCTAGATTTTTAGTTATTAGGCATCCATTGTTTTCGGCGAGTTTTAGTTTTTAGGCATCACGGCGTGTCATTTCTGCCCATTTTTATTTTTTTCAGTATATTTGCCCCAATTGCGCCTAACGTTCCGGCTGTATATGACGTTTTTGCAAGCCCGATAAAGGAAACCGCAGATTTCCAGGGCTTGCAAAAATGTGGGTGGAGTGAGCCGTGGGAGGCGCAGCCGACCTAGGCGAACGGAGCGACCGAACGACCGAAGGGAGCGGAGCATATACAGACCTTGTGCGGTTTTTTGTTGCATTTCTTTATTTCTTATATTTTTTCTTGTTGATTAAATATTTTAATATCCCATAATATAAATAAATATATACAAATACATACAATGTCTTCGGAATGTTTTTTGGAATATTTGATTTTTCTACTGTAATGTTTAATCCAAATTCTTTAGCGTAAATACTGGCTCGTCGTATATGCCCTATGTGCGTTACAATTATTCCTGTCTCCATTTTATTTTCTTCCATTATTTTCTTAACATATTTTATATTATCCCAGGTTCCTTTTGATTCTTTCTCACAAATTATATCTTCATTAGGTATTCCTGCCTTTACTAATTCTTTATGCATTATTTCCGCTTCAATATATTCATTTTTTACTGCGCCTCCTGTACAAATTATTTTTCCAGCATTGTTTAATTTATACAATTCTATGCCTTTTTTTATTCTTTCCATCAACACCGGAGAAACCTCTCCGTTATTTAACGATGGATAACCTAATATTATTATTACATCGGCTTTTCTATTATTGTTAAAATTTAATTTGCCGTATAATATTCTTGGCAATGAAAGAATAAAACACATGAAAATTAAAAACATAACGAATATTGTCAAAATAATATAAAATACCATTATGACCTCCTTTTGTATATTATTTTATTCCAATGATTTTTACAATACGGTTCAACAAAAATTGCGCATAACCTCATCTTTCAGCAAACGCCGGATTTTATCTTGGGCATCACCATTTTATGCTCCCTAATCATCGGCGGGAGTGTCCAGGGGGCTTTTGATTTTCAGGATATCCCGGCGGGCGATGTGGGTGTAACGTTCAGTGGTACGGAGAGATGCATGGCCGAGGAGTTCCTGGATATATTTAATGTCGGTACCGCTTTCCAGAAGGTGTGTAGCAAAGGTGTGGCGCAGGCTGTGGAGGGAGGCGGCTTTCTGAATGCCCGCTTTTGCCAGGGCTTTGTCAAAGATGCTTTGGGCGGTTCGGATCGAAAGGTGGCGGGAAGCGGGTTGTCCGGGGAAGATCCAGCCGTCAATGGCATAAAGGGCGCAATACTCCTTGATAAAAATGGCGGCCCGTTCCGAAAGCAGGGTGTACCGGTCTTTGCGGCCCTTCCCCGCGTGAATAAGTATTGTTTTCCGGCCCAAATCAATATGATCCCGTTTCAAGGCAACCACCTCGCTAACCCGAAGCCCCGCGGAATAAACCAGCATCAGCAGCAGCCGGTGTTTCGGGTTCTTCTCATTATCCAATAATTGTGTTACCTCGGACTTGGAAAGGACCGCCGGAAGCCGTTTGTCATGGCGGGGCCGGCGCTGTTCCTGGGTGATATCTTTTTTAAGAATATTAGCATAAAAAAATTTGAAAGCGCTAATGGCCAAATTCATGGCGGATGTAGAAAGATTCTGTTCCTTATCTAAATAACTCAAATAAACCTTAATATCCCCGGCGGTGATATTTTCAGGTTCCTTCTGCAGTTTCCGGCAGAGGGCCCGGTTATAATGAATATAGGCCCTTATGGTTTTAGGGCTGTATTTTCTTGACCGGAGTTCGGTCTCAAGGCTCCGGCGCCATAGATCGGAAAACCGGTCCGGCGGGCTTAGGGATTCCGCAAGGCAGGCGGCGTCGCCGGAGGCATGGGCGTTCTTTGCGGCCGGGATGTCCCGGGGGCGGGGAATGGGGGGAGAGGATTTCGGAAGCGGGGAATTTTCGCCGGCATAATCAGGGGGCGGATCAGCTTCAACCGGCGGCCAGGGGCGCTCGAAAAAATTCCGCACCAGGACACCGGGAGTTTTCCCAACCTCCACATAAGGGATGTTTTGGAAGACCCGCCGGAAAAGATCATCGGGACAGAGAGGGCAGGAAGAAGCATCACCGCCGGAAAGGGCGGCGTCCGGAAGATCAATAATATACTGGCGCCGGGAAGCATCCCACATACCCGCCCGGCTTTCTTGAAGCGCTTGATAGAGCCGCCAGTCGTAATCCAAAAAGGGCATCCTTATTTTACCGGTGTCATAAAAAAGATAAACCCTGTCCATATCACCCTCCCTGTGGTCCCCCCGCTTCTTTTCTCTTTATCATAAATATAGGCAAAAAAACAGAAATAACAAGCGTCACGGACAGTTTAAAAACACCGCCGCGGTCCTTTAACCTGTAGCAGCCATACCGGCGGCCGCGTTTTTTTCGTTTTTTTTTTGCGCCGGATTAAAGCGCCCCGCATACGAAAGCCCTAATATAGTCAGGAGGTTTTTATGGGACACTATCATCAGAAGGCGGCTTCCCCAGGGGAACGGGGAAAGGCCAAGCGGGGAATAGGGGCCGCCCTGGTTTGTCTGCTTATAAGCGGATGCGATTTATTGCCCGGGGAACCGTCCCCGGCATCGGGCGGTGCAAAGAATTTGCCGGCGGCCCTTGAGACTTCCGGCTCCGCAAAAATGCAGATCAATGATCCCGGCACCCTTTCGCTCCTTACCTGGAATGTCCAGGCCCTTTTTGACGGGGTTGAGGCGGGAACTGAATATGATGATTATCTTGAAGCCGCCGGATGGGGGGATGAAAAATACGCGGCCCGGTTAACTTCCCTCTCCCAGGCGCTTAGTCAAATATCCGCCAAAGCCCCGGATGTCCTGGCGCTGCAAGAAACGGAAAATTCCCGGATTCTGGAAAGGCTCACCGGCGGCCCTCTGGCAAAATACGGCTATCAATGGACCTTTTTCGCGAATAATCCCGGAACATCCCTGGGGATCGGCGTCCTCAGCCGGTACCCCTTCATGGAGGCCAAGGTTCATAGCATAACCTGGGAGGAAGAAACCACCCCCCGGCCCATCCTGGAACTGCGCCTGCAAGTCCAGGACAAGCCCCTGGTGCTTTTGATCTGCCATTGGAAATCAAAACTGGGCGGGGACATCCTTACCGAATCCCTGCGCCGGGCATCGGCCCGGATCATTTTAAGAAGAATCCGGGAAATCCGGGAGGATTCTCCGGATATGCCCGTCATCGTTATGGGGGACTTAAACGAAAACCATGATGAGTTTTACCGGCAGGCCGGTTCCATCCTCAGCGCCCTGCTCCCGGACGATCCCAAGGCGGCGGAACTCGCCGGCTTTACCCCGGACGCGGCCTCCCCCGGCCAGGCGGAAGAGGAACCGCGGCAGAAAAACCAGAGGGATTTCCTCGTCCTAAGCGGGGAAAAGCCTCCGGCGCCGAAATATTTTCATCCGGAAGCAACGGTACTGTATTCCCCCTGGGGCGGCGAATTACAGGAGGGCTCCTACTACTACAAAAATGCCTGGGAAACCATCGATCATTTTTTATTAACCGATACCTTGTTTGACGCGAAGGGCTGGGAATTTAATTCCGCCCAGGTTATAAAACAGGAACCCTTTATTAATGCCCGGGGGTTCCCCAACAGTTACAACCCCAATACCGGCGGCGGCTTAAGCGACCACCTTCCTTTAATGCTTATCCTTAAAGACGCCGGAGCCGAATGAGGCGCTTATAAAAGGCCGTCAAGTTTTTCCACCGCCTTTTCGTAATCAAAAAGGAGGATATGCTGTTCGATGTCGGCTATAAAATCCCTGGTTTTTTTATCCAGGGGTTTGCCGGTATACTCAGTGATGAGCCTGTTCACCAGGGTTACATCCATATTAAGGAGGGCTTCCTTTAAAAATTCAAGCTGAAGGCTGCTTAGTTCCGCCGTTTCCGTTTTTTCGGCTTTGTCCGCGTCCTTCTCCAATACGGACAAAATATTATCCGTAACGTCCCGCAATTCCTTAAGAAAACCGGCGGTATCCTGCCGGATCGCATCCTGGTCCCTTTTATTGCCCGCTTCCTCAAGGCGGGCCGCAAAATCGCCGCAGGAAAGGGCGCCGACACTCCGGCAGGCGCTTTTCAAGGCATGAACCAGGGTAGTATAGAGGGCAGTATCCCCTGAATCCGCGGCGTCTTTAACCAGGGTTATCCGTTCCTGGGTATCCCGGCAAAAAACAGAAAGGATCCGCATATAGGCTTCCGGGGAGCCGCCGGTATTTTGAATTCCCGCCTTTACATCAACCCCCCTGATTTCAGGCAGCCTCATCATGCCGGAGGTTCCCTGCTTTTCCGGGTCAACAATTTTTATTTGTTTTTCCTTGGGTATCCACCGTTCCAGAAGGGCATTCAGTTTCTGCATCTCAATGGGTTTCGCGAGAAAATCGTCGATGCCGTTTTGCAGGAACATTTCCCGCTGGCCAAATATCGCGTTAGCGGTTAAGGCGATAATAGGCAAGTTCCGGTAATAGGGGTCGTGTTTGCCCATCTCCCGGATGATCGCCGTGGCCTGGATGCCGTCCATTTGGGGCATCATATGATCCATAAAAACCAAATCGTAATGGTTTTCTTTAATCATCTCTATGGCCTCGGCCCCGCTCAGGGAGGTATCAATGATCATCCGGTAGGGGGCGAGCAGCTCCGCGGCGACCCTGAGGTTGGTAGCAATGTCATCCACCACCAGTACCCGGGCAGAAGGGGCGGTAAGCCGTATCCCGCCGTCCCGGACAAGGTCCTTCTCGTTTGTGACAACGCCGTTCAGGATATTCGCCAGCGAAATGGAATAGACCGGCAAAAGGATGCTGTCGGCATCCTTAAAGGCCAGGACGCCTCCTAACTCCACCATAATTATCAATTTAATCGGAGATGTCCGCCGTTCCCGGGCCCGGATACATTCCGCCGCGTGTTTTGAAGGAACAAAGGCAAAATCAAAGCTGTCCTTTCCCAGGGCGCTCAAAAGGCTTTCAAGATTTGAGGATAAAACCGGGCTTATCCCCAGGGTTTTAAAAGCCCTCAGCAGGGAATCGGCAAAGGCAAGGCGTTCTTCAAAAAGCAGGATCCTCCTTTGTTCCGGGTTTTCCACCAGGGCAATTTTTTTATCCTCATCATACTGCTGAATAACCGAGGCCGTAAAAACCGAACCCCGGCCGTATTCACTGGAGGCCGAAACATCTCCCCCCATGGCATGGCAAATACTTTGCGTGATGGTAAGCCCCAGGCCCGTCCCTTCTATCGCCTGATTGCGGGCCTCGTCCAGCCGGGTAAAATCCTGAAAAAGCCTGGTAAGATCCTCCGGTTTAATGCCAATGCCGCTGTCGCTCACCTTGAAAATCAATTTGACGGCCTTTCCCTCAAGCTTCTCCATGAGAATTTCCAGATCCACATATCCGGCGGGGGTATATTTTTCCGCGTTATTAAGCAGGTTGGTCAAAATTTGCCGGATCCGCACAGAATCGCCGGTCAATTGGGCGGGTATGCTGCTATCGACATGAACAAAAAAATTAATCGGCTTCGCCGCGAAGCGGACCCGGAACACATTCACGATGTCATTAAGGGTGGAAGCCAGGAAATATTTTTTTGCCTCTATTGATAAAAGGCCGGATTCTATCTTGGAAAAATCGAGGATGTCATTGATGATGGCAAGCAAAACAGCCCCGGACTGCTGGATAATCGCGACATATTCCTTTACGTCGGCGGAAATGTCCTTGCGGGTAATGAGTTCCGCCATGCCCAGGATGGAATTCATGGGGGTCCGGATTTCGTGGCTCATCCGCGCTAAAAATGAGGATTTGCTTTTGTTTTCCTCGTCGGAACGGACCTTGGCGGTGCCGAGGCGGATGAGGAAATAACAGAGGATCACCACCAGGATAAAGCCCATCAGGGAAAGCACCATGGCCATGTTAAATACGTCATGGTAATAACTGCTCGTGGGGGTAGCGATTCCCAGGTACCAGCCGTTCATCAGCCTTTTATAAAAAACCACTACCAAGATCCCTTCGTGATTGACAAGGCGGACGGTAAAACTCGCGGCCTGCCCTAGTTTCAGGTTCTCGACTACCGCCTCATGGGCGGAGCTTACCTCATTCATGCGGCGTCCCAAATAATAACGGTCCGGATGGACAAGAAAAGTAAAATCGGGGGCTATCAATATCCCGTAACCGCCCTCGGCAAGCTGGAGTTTTTTTACATATTCGGCTATATTGCGGATATCCATATCCAGGGCAAGGACCCCGTAGTCGGTCCCGCTTTTGCCCCGGAGGGTTAAAGAGACGGAAACAATAATATCCCCGGTGCGGGGGTCCAAATAGGGGTCGGTAAAGGCAACAGAACCGGGGGTTTTCCGGGCGGCCGTATACCAGGGCTTTTCCCGGGGCGCATAATCCGCCGGGGGAATCCAATAACGGCCGTCATAATACTCATCCCGGAAATACCCGTAAAACCCCAAAGCGCCGGGGGCCTTCCTTTCGGACTGCAGCAGCCAGACGGTCAAATCGGCCATACAACCGGCAATCTGATCACGGGATAAACCGGCATCCAGTTGGTTTTGCAAAACAAAGGCGGCGTTTAAAATGATAATCTCCAGTTCCCGGAAATTTGCGGAGATCCTCTGATCGGCCTTTGCCATCACTTCTTCGGCATTTACCACGATTTGCTTTTCCACAATCCCGCTGGTAAAGAAGTAACTAACCAAAACCATCAGCAAAAAGGCAAGAAAAACAAACAAGAGTTGTTTAAAATTTTCACGGGCAATTTTTTTTATATTATTAAGCCCTTTTCTCTTTAGCAAACGGCCGTCAATTGACAAATTCATATCCCCAATATATAAATGATAATATAACTAGTTATAATTTTATAGTTTATAGCCATGTTTTTGAATAGTCCTATGAACATCTTAGCGTATTATAGAGAAAGGAAAAACCCTGGTGGACGATAGCCGGAAAAAGGTTGTCTTGGTAGACGACAATATTACCAACCTAACGGTTGGGAAAAATATATTAATCAATTATTACGATATCTTTACCGTGCCTTCGGGAGAAAAACTTTTTGTCCTGCTCGAAAAAATTGCCCCGGATTTGATCCTGCTGGACATTGAAATGCCCAGCATGAACGGATATGAGGTAATTAAGCGGCTTAAGGCAGCCGAAAAAACCGCGGACATTCCTGTTATCTTCCTTACGGCAAAAAACGATTCCACAAGCGAACTGGAGGGGCTTTCCTTGGGAGCCATGGATTATATATCCAAACCCTTTTCCCCTCCCCTGCTTTTAAAACGGATAGCCCTGCATCTTCTGGTGGAGTCCCAGAAGAAAAAATTGCAGGACTATAATAACAACCTCCAGCAAATGGTGGAGCAAAAGACTAAAACCATTTTAAACCTTCAAAACGCCATATTAAAAACCGTGGCGAATATGGTGGAACACCGGGATGAGATTACCGGGGGCCATGTTGAACGGACCCGGGATTATCTGGCCATTCTTGTGGAAGCGCTGATTAAAAACAATTTGTATAGCAGGGAAATAACAGCCTGGGACATTGATTTTTTCCTCCAGTCTTCCCAGTTGCATGATGTGGGCAAAATCGCGATTAAGGACTATATCCTGTTAAAACCGGGCAGGCTGACCGAAGAAGAATTTAACGAAATGAAAAACCACACCATTTTTGGGGTAAGGATCATCGAGGAAATAGAAAAGGACAGCCCGGAAAGCACCTTTTTAAAGCACGCAAAGATATTAGCCGGAACCCACCATGAAAAATGGGACGGCACCGGCTATCCCTACGGCTATTCGAAGGATCTGATCCCCCTTGAAGGCCGCCTTATGGCCATCGCCGATGTTTATGACGCGTTGATTTCCGTCAGGCCCTACAAAAAGGCCTTTTCCCATGAAGAGGCGGTAAAAATTATCGTCGACGGCAAGGGCAGCCACTTCGATCCCACCCTGATAGAGATTTTTCTCGCCATTGCGGACAGATTTGCCGAGGTTGTAATAAAGAGACAAAACCAGCGCGGCTAAGTCCAAATTCGCGGAGGCGGCCCATACTCTGTTTTGCAGTGCCTTAAAAGACTAAACTTGACCCACAAAATTCTGTGTAATTCCCAGGGGAGGGGAAAATGCCGGAAAAAATGCTTGTAGAGTCCGCCTCCGCTATCTTCGATACGCTCCGGCGGGGAACTCCGTGGACCTGCTTGCAGGTCCCTATTTTTCCCGGCCTTTCCCCCTCCCCTGCGGCTTACTCAAGCAAAGCGGGTCAAGTTTAGCCTGAAAAGGGATAATGGTACTCGGATAATAAGCTTACCGCTTGAACTGTGGGTCAAGTTTAGTTTAAAGGATGGGGAACGCCAAAAAAACGCCTTTTTAGGGGACCTTTACGATTTTTCTTGACCTTTGCCCTCAAGGTTAAGTATTTTGTGAATAAAGACAACCTTAATAACATACAATACAAGTATGAAAAAAAGTATAGGAAAGTTTCATGTCAAAGCATAGTTCTCAGCGGAATGATCCCAGCCTGGAGAATGCCCGGTTCCAGGATGAGGGCGGGAAAAACGAAGGGGAAGGGATCCCAAGCCCTTCAGAAAAGGAAACAAATCCTTCCGGCCAAGGTTCCGATTCCTGCAAGGCCTGTGAATCGTCATCCGGGGGGGAGCTTAAGGAAAAAACGGCCGCCCTGGAAGCCCAATTAAAGGAAGCCAATGATCAATTCCTTAGAAAAGCGGCTGATTTTGAAAATTTCCGTAAACGGATGAACCGGGAAAAACAGGACGCCATAGATTTTGCCAACCAAAGCCTGCTCCTGGACCTTATTCCCGTCCTTGACGATTTTGAACGGGCCCTGAAGGCGGCGGAAGGGGCGGCTTCACCCTCCCAGGAATTTACCGCCCTTTATGAGGGGATATCCATGATAGAGAAACGGTTCAGTTCCCAGATGGAAAACAAGTGGGGGCTCAAACGTTTTGATTCCCTAGGGGAGCCCTTTGATCCTAACCGGCATGAAGCGCTTATGATGGAAAAATCTCCGGAAGCAGCCGAACCGGTGGTACAGGAGGAATTCCTGAAGGGGTATATCCTTAAAGACCGGGTCATACGAAGCGCCAAGGTAAAGGTGCTGATGCCCGAAAGCTCCCAAGGGGCCGCGCCCTCCGATGCCCCCCAGGACAGCGGCGCGGCCCAGGAGGGCCCGCAAGATAACGGGGCTTCGGCAAGCTAAGGGGGATCTTCCAGGGCGAACCGGTATGTTCCCCCGGATTTGAATATAAAGATGATTTGCATTAAACATAGGGGAAAAGGAGAATATGTAAAATGGGCAAGATAATTGGAATTGACCTGGGAACCACAAATTCCTGCGTGGCGGTTCTGGAAGGCGGCGAACCTGTCGTTATTCAGAACTCCGAAGGGGGACGTACTACCCCCTCGATTGTAGGCTTTACCAATAAGGGCGAGCGGGTGGTAGGACAGCCGGCAAAAAACCAGATGATCACCAACCCTGAAAATACTATTTATTCTATTAAAAGATTCATGGGCCGCCGTTATTCGGAGGTCAGCAACGAAATGAAGCTGGTTCCCTACAAGGTAGTGGAACAGGGGGACGATGTACGGGTAGATATTGACGGGAAAAAATATTCGCCCCAGGAAATATCCGCCTTTGTCCTGCAAAAGATGAAAAAAACCGCCGAGGATTATCTGGGCGAGACGGTAACCGAAGCGGTAATCACCGTGCCGGCCTACTTCAACGATGCCCAGCGGCA
>JAITRD010000100.1 GCA_031288575.1 Treponema sp.
ATCCCTGCTCTCCCGCGTCCCGGATAATCCCCCGGACCTCGGCCACGATTGCCTCATCGGAGCCGTTCAGGATATTTCCCTTGTTGTTCATCCCCCCCAGGACCGGCTTTTGGAACAGCTCCCGCCCCTGGGCAAGGGAAAGCCCCGTGTCCTTAACGGACCAATTAACAATCGCCCCGGGATAATTTGAACCGGCGCAAAACGCCTCCGGGCATTAAAGCGGACCCTCGAATAAACGGCAAAAATTGGTTATATTATAAAGCAGAAACTGGGTCGCGCGAACAAGGAGTATTGCTCATGAGCAGTCCATTAGGTTCCAAATATTTTTGGTTTATATATATTTTTTTTATTTTTGCCGGTGTTTTTTCTTTCCTTCCCTCCCTTGCCGCCTTGGAAGTGGATACCGCGGAACTGGAGCAAAATCAGGCGCCGGTGGTTTTTCTTAATTATGCAGGCCCCTATGCCCGGATTGATACGCTGGAACAAATCCGGAACATCGGGTATTTCCTGGGAACAGCGGCCCGGGACGGCGCCCTAAGGCCCGGACAAACCGGGCGCTATTTTGTCATCCGTTCCCTATCGGCCCCTGAGGGAGATAAACTGGACGCGGATGTTTTCGGCCTGGGGGTGGATGCGGGGGTAGATCACATCCGGAATCTCAGGCTCATTATCCAGGGCTACCTGGAAGGGACCTATGCCTATTCCCCCGAGGACGCGAAGCTCCTGTCGGGATATGTTACCGTTTATAACGCGGTCTACCGGAAGGATTGGAATTATTTTGCCGGCCGTTACAAAACTCCGGTTATGGCGAACCTCAGCAGGGAAAAGGCGGGGCTTTCCATGCGTTTTGACGAATGGCCCGGCCAGACCCTGATGGCTATCCCCTTAAGGCTCGCCGATCCCGGTTCCTTAAGCGCGGTGGATACCACGCCCTTAAGCGATTCCCGGGTGCTGGAAGAAATGCGTAAGGAAGAAGACCGGAATATCGATCAGCGCAAAGCCATGGTAGACCTTAAGGAGCGGGAAGCCGCCGAGGCGGAACAACGGGCCGCGCTTCAGCGGGAAGCCATTGCCCAGGAGGAAGAGAAGATAGCCCAGGAACGGTCCGACCTTAAGGCCGAACAGGATAACATTGCCCAGGAACGGCAGCAGATCCGGGAAGAGGCCGCCGCCGGGAAGCTTACGCCCCGGGAAACAGCGGAGGCCGCCAAACAATTGGACGCCCGGGAAGCCGCGGCGGCGGAACAGGAAAAGGAACTGGAGAAACGGGAAGAGGCCCTGGAGGAACAGCGGGAAGAGGCTGAAAAGGCTGAAGAACTGGCCGAACAAAAAACCGCCGAGGCCCAGGAAGATCGGGAAGAAATTGCCCGGGATCAGCAGGAACTTATCACCGGCGAAGCCGAAGAAGGCGGCAGGGCGGCAGCTACCGGGGGGCAATCCGCCACCGCTTCCCTGCAAATAGAGGGGATTATAGGCATACGTTTAGCGGCTTCCAGCTCTTCCCTGGGCCAAATGGTACGGGTGCATCCCGTCACGGGAACGGAAATCAAACGCTCCGCCCTGAACACGATCAACGCCAGAACGGTAACCATTTTGGAAGGTAAAATCATCGCCATTGCCGGAGAAGACCGGGGGAACGGGGCGATACGCCTGGTGGAGATCGATCCGGCCACCCTGGAAATGAATAAACAGGGGGCGGATGATATTCATCAGGGCAGCCTCATCTGGGCAAGCGGCAATGAATTCTACGCGATTACCTCCTCCGGGGGGAACCTCTACCTGGGCCGTTTTAATATCAACCTGGACCGCCAGGCCTTATCCTCTGTGCAGGTACATCCCTACGCGGCGGTCAATTTCCAGGGGGACTTCGTATCCACCCAGCGGGCCGACGGTTCCGCCCTGCTTCTCAATATCCGGGATTTGTCGGAACGGAAATAGGAGGCCCGCGCCGGAAACCTGCGGACTGCCCTGGGGCGCGGCGGCTAATGCGCAGGGCACTATCCTCCCGAAGGCTTCTTCGGGAGAGGATAGTGCGGGCCAAGTTTAGGCCCCCTAAAGGGTCAAAAATTTCCGGATGCTTTCAAGCAGCCGGTCGGTTTCTTCCCGGGTAACAAAATAAGAAAAAGAAAGCCGGACATAGTCGAAGGGGGCCACGGTACGGGCGGAAATTTTCTGTTCCCCCAGGAAGGCCAAAAATTCCTTGGGGTCCTTTTGAAGGGGCTTCAGGGAGACAAGACCGGCAAAATTATCCGGGGTGATAAGGGTTATGCCCTTTAGGGCGGCGAGCTGTTCCCGTACATAAGCGGTCGTGGCGGCTATGGCCGCAAAGGCTTCGGCTTTGCCGACCTCGTCAAGAAGCCAGTCCACGGAAGCGCCGAGCCCGGCTAGCACAAAACCGTTCGGCGCCGCCGGTTCAAAGAGGCGGATATCGGTACTGACCTTTTCATCCTGATAGGGATAGGGTTTTTCTGCGTCATTGATACGGGGATGGTACTTTTCCAGAATAGCCTTGCGGACAAAAAGCGCGGCCGTTCCCTGGGGGCCAAAAAGCCACTTTTGCCCGGGAAGACTGTAATAATCCGCCCCCAGATCCTCCAGATCCACCTCAACAGCCCCCACGGCCTGGGCGCCGTCTATCAGCACCGGAATTCCCCGCTGATGGGCCGCCGCAGCCAGTTCCTTAACGGGCAGCCGTTCCCCGGTAATGTAAGAAACATGGGAAAAGGCGGCGAGTTTGGTTTTATCCGAAAGGGCCCCGGTAAAGGAGGGGACGCTTTTCCCTTCCCGGGTTTCAAAATAGCGGATGACAATTCCGTAACGCTCCGCCAGCAGCAAAAGGGGCCGGATAATGGCATGGTGTTCCACATCGGAGATAAGCACCTCATCGCCCTTGTTCCAGGGCAGGGACCAGAGGGCTTCGTAGATGCCGTGGGTGGTACTGTTTTTTAAGGCGATCTCTTCCGGCGCCGCGTGAACCAAACGGGCGAT
>JAITRD010000149.1 GCA_031288575.1 Treponema sp.
GCCTCCACATAGGAGATGCTTTCTATCCTAAAGGCATTTTTTACCATCCGGGGATCCGCCGTAAGTATGCCGTCCACATCGGTCCAGATTTCCACCTCCTCGGCGTCCAGGGCGGCGCCAAAAATAGCCGCGGTTAAATCGGAACCGCCCCTGCCCAGGGTGGTGGTGTTACCCCCGGCGGTAGAAGCGATAAAGCCGGTGGCTATGGGCAGTGCCGGCTTTTCCCCCTTTTTTGCCTCAAAATGAGCGCGGATCCGGGCAAAACTCTCCTCGGGAAAAAAACGGGCATTGCCGTAGTGGTCATCGGTCATAATAAGCGTCCGGGTATCGAGGAATTCCGCCGGGAGCCCCGACGCGGTAACGACGGGAGCCAGCAGGGAAGCGGAAAACCGTTCCCCAAAACCCATAACGGTGTCCAAAACGCGGGGAGAAAGCTCCCGCAAAACCGCAAGGCCGTCCAAAATCCGGATTAGTTCATCAAAAAGTTCTCCAATTTGGGAATTGGCCCCGGAACGGAGGCTGTCTTTAAGAAAAAAGGAACTTATTTCCAAATGCCGCCGCCGCAGGGCTTCCGTCCCGTCCCGGTATGCCCCATCTCCCCCGGCGGCCTGCCAGGCCAGGGCAATAAGGCTGTCGGTCGTTCCCGAAAGGGCGGAAACCACCACCGCCTGTACCCGGCCGGCGTGTTTATTATCATTCAAAATATTGACAAAATTTCCAATTGCTTGAACGGATCCTATTGAGGACCCGCCGAATTTAAGAATAAGCATTCTTTATCTCCGTTTAAAATTTGTAAAATACTACTATATCTTCATGTTATTTTATAGTAGTATCTTGAGAGATATATTTGATTAATTTTCCGGAGTATATTTTCATGCTGAGAGGCATCACCCTTATTCTCTGCGTATTTGCTTTTTCTGTGTTAGCTGTAGCTCTGATTCTCAGTCTGTCCCACAAAAAGTCCTGGTACGACCGCATCGACGAACGAAAAATTCATACCGGCGACATCCCCCGGCTGGGAGGCCTCGGATTTGCGTCGGCTTTTATTGTCGCCGCCTTTTTGGTAAACCTTTCCGCCACGGAGCCTCATTTCGGCATGCCCTTTCTGCTTCCCCTCATTTCGATGATCCTGGTGCTGGCTTCGGGGGTGCTGGATGATTTTCGCCCCCTGGCGCCTAAATACAAGGTTATCATCCAAATTATAGCCGCCCTCTGCGCGGTCCTCCCGGATTATACCTTTCACCGGCTTTTCTTTTTGGATATCGGCCCCTTATCCGAATTGGGCTGGATCCGTTTTCCCCTTTCCATGTTATGGATTGTGGGGCTCATTAACGGCATGAATTTTATCGACGGGATAGACGGCCTGGCGGGGGGCATTGCCGGCCTGGTAACGATAAGCTATATTGTCATATTTTCTTCCCATGGCGGTACCGGCTTTGCCTTCCGCCTGTGCTTGTGCCTGGCGGCGGCTATCGGGGGTTTTCTGGTCTTTAATGCCCCCGTTCCTAAGGCCCGGATATTTATGGGCGACGGGGGGGCTTATTTTCTTGGATTTATTTTGGCGGTGCTGCCGCTCATCGATCAGGGAAATGCCCGCTCAAACCTGCCCCTTCCCTACGCGGCGGCCCTGTTAATCATTCCCATTTTTGATACCATCGCCGCCATTTGGCGCCGGCTGCGGGAAAAAAGGCGGATTGACAGCCCCGATATGCTCCATATCCATCATAAACTTAAAAATTTGGGCCTAAGCGACCGGGGAATTGACGGAGTTCTCTACGGATTACAGATACTTATTTCTGTTTTGGTGTTTTTTTCGGTCAAGACAGAGGGATTCGGGTCCCTGATTTTGTTAGGAGCCGCCTATTTTACGGGAATTTGTTTTTTTGCCATCATCCACTATATGAACCGGAGGATTCTTAAAAGCCTCCAGCCTTGTTAGGAAACATTTTTATGCCCCAACCTGTTCATAACACCCCGGAGCGCCACTATTTTGACTGGGCCGCCACCGCAATCCCCGAACCGGCCTTTTCCCCCGGATCTTTTCCCTGGGGAAATCCCTCTTCCCTCCATTCGGAGGGCCGTAAAGCCCGGGACGCCCTGGAGCAGGCCCGTGCCCGCTGCGCCGCGGTCTTAGGAGTGCCCCCTAAGCAGATCTATTTTACCTCCGGGGGGACCGAATCCAACGCGCTGGTGATCTATTCCGTCCTTCTCCGCAAGCCTTCGATGACCGTTCTGGCCTCGGCGGTGGAACATTCTTCGGTATTGGCAAACTGCGCCGTCCTGGAACGCATGGGCAGGCAAACCGGAATCATTGCCGTCGAGAAGGACGGCAGGGTAAGCATCCCCGCCCTTGAACGGGCCCTGGAAAAATATCCCCGCACCCGCCTAACGCTGATCATGGGGGTGAATAACGAGACCGGCGCGGTAACGGACATGAAATCCCTGGTAAGGGTCCTCAGAACCCGGGAAGGGCCGCCCGTTCATGTTCACTGCGATTTGGTCCAGGGAATAGGGAAAATTCCCCTGGATTTGAGGGACTGGGATGTAGATTCCGCCTCTTTAAGCGCCCATAAACTGGGCGGGCCCCGGGGAACCGGGCTTCTGTACCTGCGTAAACCCCTGGAAGTCATCTACACCGGGGGCGGCCAGGAAGGGGGCATCCGGCCGGGGACGGAAAACACCTTCGGCGCCCTGGCTTTGGCGGCGGCCCTTGAAAGGCGGGCCGCCCCCGGAATTGTTCAGGAGGAATACCAAAAAGCCCGGGCCCGCTGGAAATGGCTTATCGGGGCTTTTAAGACCCTGAAACGCTGCACCCTCATTCCCGGGGACCGGGAACAGGAGGATCCCCGGTTTTCCCCCTGGATACTCCAGGCGGCCTTTGAGGGCATCCCCGGGGAAGTGATGGTCCGGGCCCTGGATGACGCGGGTTTTGCCGTCTCCACCGGTTCCGCCTGCGCCATTGCCGGGGGGGAAAGGCCGGTCCTTGCCGCCATGGGGGTGGATAACCAAAAAAGTTTTGAGGGAATAAGGATTTCCCAGGGCTGGTCTACCGCCATGGAGGAGGTTGAACTGCTTTTTGAGGCCATAAAATCTATTTTAGGATTTTTATAATGGCCCTTTATCTGCTTAAATTGGGGGAACTGACCCTAAAAGGCGGGAACCGGGCGGAATTTGAGGGGGTCCTCAAACGGAACCTTACGGCCATGATCCGGGGAAGCGGGGCCCGGATAGCAAGCACCGACGGCCGTTTTTTTGTATCCTGCCCCCGGGAAGCCGAAGCGCGGACGGAGCAAGTTCTGGACCGCCTTTTAGGAATCGCCGGATGGGCAAAAACCCGGAGCTGCGAAAAAAAGCCTGAGGCGGTTCTCGCCGCCTGCGTCGCCGAAGGCAAGCGCCTCTATGAAGAGGGGAGCCGGTCCTTTAAAATTGAAGCCCGCAGGACCGATAAGGCCTTTCCCCTGGATTCCTACGGGATCCGCTGCGAGGGGGGAAATGCGGTTTTGGATGCCCTGCCGGGTTTTCGGGTAGATGTCCATGAACCCCAGAGCGTCATCAATGTCGAAATTCGGGAAAAAGCCTACATTTACGGGACAAGCCATGAAGGCAGGAAGGGGCTTCCGGTGGGAACCGCCGGCCGGGGACTGCTCCTCCTCTCGGGGGGCATCGATTCCCCGGTCGCGGGTTATATGATGGCCTCCCGGGGGATGGGGATCGACGGGGTTTATTTCCACGCCTACCCTTATACTTCCGAAGAGGCCCGGCAAAAGGCCCTCCGCCTCGCGGAAATCCTGGGGGCCTATACCCTGGGGACGCGGCTTTATACCGTTGGATTTACCCCGGTGCAGGTGAGGATAAAGGAGGGGGCGCCCCAGCCCTGGGCCACGGTTTTACTTCGCATGGCCATGATGGAATGCGCGGAAAAACTGGCGCGGCGCATACGGGCCAAATGCCTTATCAGCGGGGAAAGTTTAAGCCAAGTGGCAAGCCAGACCATCGAAAACATAAGCTGTACCGAAAGCCGCGTCTGCCTGCCGGTTTTAAGGCCCCTCATCGGGATGGACAAGGATCAGATCATCAAAACCGCCCGCAATATCGGAACCTACGAGACGTCAATTCTGCCCTATGAGGACTGCTGCGTGCTTTTTAGCCCCCTCCATCCTGTTTTACGGGGAAATCCCGCGGAAGCGGGGGCCCTTTATGAACAACTGCAACTGGACGGGCTTATCGAAGACGCCCTTTGCGGGGGAATTATGGAAAAATGCGGTTTCCCGGCCCGGGAGGAATCGGGGGGCTGAATTTCAGGATTAACCCCTTTTCGCCGCGTTTTTCCGCGCCGCGTCCTTCGCCTTGATATAAGCGACCATCCGGAAACCGTCCCCTTTGGCAGCCAGTTGTTTATGCTGGTTATCAATGAAGTCATGTCCCGTTTCCAAAGCGCTGTCCCGCTGATAGGCCGCGCAAACTCCTCATTCCAGGGGCGGAAAATACCCAATGCCGTCCCGGCCGGAGCGTTCCATCAGGTATACCTCCGCTTCAACCGGAAGATAAGCCCGGCCGAAGTCCGTCAGCAGTTGGGATCGGTACTGTAACGTATAGGCCCCGGCGGGATAGGAGGCAATGCTTTGGATAACCTTCCCTATCCCCTCGTTCCGGTAGAGGGGCAAAACGCTTCCCCCGGTCTGATTGCAGAGATACCGCAATTCCGCCGCCGCTTCGCCGCCGACGATTACCGCGTGAAACACAATGCCGTTATTGGCAAGATAGGCCGCAAGCTCCGTGAGGCCGTACTGCTCCAGGGCAAGTTCCCCCAGGGTTCCGGAACTGACAAATATCACGGCCCGCTTCTTTTCCCCCGGAAGCAGATCCGTGGCGGCCAGGCGGAGGCCCAGATCAAAACGCCAGAGCGGGCTATAGGAAGCGGCGCTGCCCCGGGCCGCCGCCGCAAGGACCGAAGGAGACCTGTCTCCGGCGTCCTCCAGCGGTTCCCGGAAGGGCTGTTCCCCGGCGGAAATGAGGGAGACGATCCTCCCTGACCCTGCCAGGGCGGCGGAAATATCCCGGACCGCCGCGGCCAGATCATCCTTCATGCCCCCGGTTATACTTGACCGTTCCAAAAGAAGGGATACATCCGCCCGGTTTGACCGGTATCCCGCCCCGATAAAATTCTGCTCCGCGGCGCCGCGCCCTCCCTCGCTGAGGAGGAAATTCCGCCCGTCCAGGCCGACGACGGGACGGCGCAGCCGGTCCCAAACCGAAAGCTCCACCGTAATCAGGGGGAAATTTTCCGCCACAACCCGGTCTATCTGCACAAAAAGCCCCGCGGCCATATCGGTAAGCCGGGTCATCACCGTAACCTCATCCCCCTGAAAATTCGCCGCCAGCACATTGCCGTTTTGGTCCATTCCCGCCCCGACAATGCGCACCCGGGAATTGCCGGCCAGGCCCAATTCCCGGATTATCGCCGAGCCGGTATCAATGAGGAGTATCCGGTTGGTATCCGCCGCGAGAAGTTTGCCGTCCGCAAGAAACCGGAGGCTTTCCGGCCCTGTAAGCCCTTCCTCGATAAAAATTCCCCGGTAAGCGCCGTTCAAATCGAAAAGATAAATCCGCTTGGCCGCGCTATCGGCGATATAAACAAGGCCGTCCTTGACGGCGATCCCCGCGGGAGACAGGAGCCCCGGGAAACGGGCGCTTTTCCCCCCGAAGGAGAAGATAAAGGCGCCGTCGGGATCAAATTTTGAGATCCGCCGGTTCCCGTAATCTACCACGTAGAGGTAACCATCCTCGTCAAGGGCCAGATTCTGGGGACCCACAAACATCCCGTCCCCCTGGCCTTTGGACCCGATATAAGACAGCCACTCCCCCTCACTGCTGAGGACGCTCACCCGTCCGCCCCGGTATTCGGAAAGATAGAGCCTCCCGTCAAGGCCCCGGACCATGTCATAGGGGCGGTCAAAGCCGTTGACAGGCCCCCGCTGGCGCTGCCTAATAAGGCCGTTTACATCGACCCGTACAATTTCGTTACTCCCGTAAGCCACGATCCAGACCGTGCCGTCTTCCAGGGGCAAGACCGAAGTAGGCTGGCGGTAATAAACGGCGGATTCATAACGCCCGGGATAACGGCCGGCGTCGACATAACGGATATCATCGTCCGCCACCGGGAGAAGGCTGCGGCGGTTCCGCACCGTTTCGATACGGCTTGCCAGAAGCAGGGAGTCTTCGGAAAAGGGCTCATATCCCTGGAGGGCGGACTGCCACTGCCTCAGGGCAATATCCTCAAAACCCGAACGGTAGTAGGAACGGCCCAGCCAATCCAGGATGAGGGACTCCCCGGGACGAAAGGAAAGGGCCCGCTCAAAGGAAAGGATGGCCTCATTAAAGGCGAAGCGGTTATAGGCCTGGACCCCGACCCGGAATTCTTCCCGGGCCTGGACCATATTAAGATCCGGGGGAGAACCCATGTCCTGGGCGGCAAGGGAGGAGGAAAAAACCGACAAGCCCAGGCAGCAAAGGGCGGCCCAAAGTTTCCGCGGAAACCCGCCCCCCTTCTTTCCGGCTTCTTTCATGTTGCCTCCCCAGCTACTGTCCGCATATGATTCTGTATCTCCCGCTCCCGGGGGGCCAATTCCAGGGCGCGACGGAGCCAGCGCCCCGCCTCCGCGGGATCGCCGGATTTAAAATAGGCCCAGCCCAGGGAATCAAGGTAGGCGGCGTTCCGGGGGTTCCGCTCAACCGCCTGCCGGCAGTACCGGATTCCCCGGGAAACATCCATGCCGGTGTCTACCAGGATATAGCCCAAGCCGTTCATAGCGGTGGTGCTTTCGGCATCTATTTTCAGGGCCTTTTCGTATAATTCCACCGCCTTTTTAAGGCGCCCCTGATCCCAGGCAACATAGGCCATGGCAGTATAAAGCTGAGCCGACTCAAAACCGCCGCTGACCAGCCGGGCAAGCTCAAATTCCGCCATTTTGGAACGGTCGGTCATCACGTAAATATAGGCCAGGGTCATACGGCACTGGTATGTCCGCAGGGGATTCCACCCGGCGGTAATTACCTTTTCCAAATGCAACAGGGCGTCGTTATACTGTTCCAGTTTCGCGTAACAGAGGCCCAAATAATAGGTAAGCTCCATGGTCTCACCGGTATCAAGATTTTCAAATTTTACCTGAAGAAACTCCTGGAGAGCTAAATTCCACTGTTTTAACTGAAAAAGCTCTATGCCCCGTTGAAGCTCCCCCCCGGATTCCGCAATTTCCGTCATTACCGGATCCTTATCTGCCATGCTTTAAGCGGGTACCAAACGGGTCCCCGTGGCGGGTTTAACCTCGTAAATAACCGGATGAAACCCGAAAATCCTCTCATAATCCTCAAGCCGCCGCCGGTATTCCTCAACGGCCTCCTCTTTTATGATGGTATAGGTGCATCCGCCGAAACCCTGCCCGGTCATGCGGGAACCGAGGACCCCCTCTATTTCCTGGGCCCGTTTCACGAGCCAGTCAATTTCCGGGCAGGAAACCTCATAAAGGTCCCGCAAACTTTCATGGGAATGGAAGATAATTTTGGAAAGGACGGAAACATCCTGTTTTCGCAGGGCATCTTCGGCGTCATAAACCCGCCTCAGTTCCCGCACAATGTGCATGCTGCGCCGCCGGATCTCCTCGGGCAAATTTCCCATGGATTCAACCAGATCGGTGGTAGCGTAATCCCGAAAACTGACCCCCTGTTTTTTCTGGGAAAGCAATTCCAGCCCCTTTTTAATGTCCTGCCGCCGCTGCTTCAACTCATCATCCACCCCCATTCGGGGAACCCGGGAATCCATGATAAGAATTTTATACTTGGAAAGGGGCGATTTTATCCGTTTTATCTCCAAATTAGTTTCGTCTACTATAAGAAATTGATCCTTTTTAGCGGAAAGGGTAATGGCATAGTCCACCGCGTTGGCGTTTTTTCCAAAAAATACCGTCTCAGAAACGATAAGTTTGTTTAAGAGGTCCCGGTCGTGAATATTGGCGGAAAAAAAACCCCGGAGGGCCATCGCGGCGGCCATCTCTATGGCGGAAGATGACGCAAGCCCTACCTGCTGGGGGATATTCCCGGCAACGGTAAAATTCAGGCCCTTAACCGGATAACCTAATTCGGCAAAGAGGTGAATGGCAACCTTGATATAATTGGCCCAGCGGTCTTCCCGTTTGTATTTTAAATTTACCAGGGTGGTCCGTTTCCGTTCGCCGAGATCCGCGGCATAAAACCGGAGGGAATTGTCCTTCCTCAGGCTTACCGCGACCCGGATATACCGGTCGATAGCGGAGGAGAGAAATAATCCGGCCTTTGGTTCACCATGTTCACCCAGGAAATGAACCCTGCCGGGTGCTTCGGCAATGACAACAGGTTCGGATCGGTCGGCGTCTAACTCGTATTCGGTACGATGGATGGGACCGATGTCCATCATTTTTTACAACCTCACAGGAAAAACTGGAGAAATTGATAAAAACCTTTATAACCATTCAGCCGAGCAGGATAAATTCCTTCCAGAAAAATTTAAAAAACCACCGAATAGTTACAAATTTTTTTTAATCAGCATCCTTTCTCTAAAAAATATAATATAAGAAACGCGCTTTTTATTCAATCAAAATATACATAAAAACCCATGAAGAGGCGGATGGTTACAGGGAGGTCCTCGGAAAGAGGCCCGCCGCCTGGGGGCCCCGCCTTTATTCGGGTATTGACAAGAAAAAAAATAAGCTGTTAACTGTCTGGAAAAGATGGTTAACGAAAAAAAGACCGGGCTTTCCACCAAGGCTTATATTCTTGATAAACTCCGTAACGGGGGAAATTCTTTTATCAGCGGGGAAACCCTGGGAAAGGGCCTGGGCATCTCCCGGGTCGCGGTGTGGAAGGCGGTAAAAGCCCTCGGGGAAGCCGGCTATTTAATTGAAAAAAACGAAAGGGGTTACCGGTTTACCGGCTCCGGCGGTGAAGATTTTCTTTATCCCTGGGAATTTGGGGAAAGGGAAGGATCCTTCCTGCATTGGAATATAACCGACAGCACCATGAACAGGGCCCGGGAATTAGCCGCCGGGGCCTGTCCCGGCGGCACGGTAATTACCGCGGAAACCCAGAGCGCCGGGAGGGGCAGAAACGGAAGGCCCTGGGTATCAAAACCGGGGGGGCTTTTTTTTACCATCCTGGAACGTCCCAATATGGCGGCGGCCGATTATGTTCAGTTAACCCTGGCGGTCCATATTGCTTTGGGAAGGGGCATTGCCAGGATGTGCGGAAAAGAAGCCCGGCTCAGGTGGCCCAATGATGTCTATGTCGGGGAGAAAAAAATCGCCGGGCTGCTGACGGAGCTTTTCGGGGAAGGAGACCGGATCCGGTGGATTACCCTGGGCATCGGGGTAAATATCAACAATAACCCCGCAACTTCGGGGGCGGCCAATATCGCCCAATTCCGGGGGCATCCGGTTTCCCGGCGGGAAACCCTGCTGACCATTTTATGCGAGATAAAAAAAAGCTACGAATTTTTAACCAGCCCCGGGGAGCAGCAAAGGCGGTGGAACCGGGATGCCGACGGAATAGGCCGGCGGGTTTTGGTTTTGGATGCCGAGGGAGGAAAAACAAGAGCCCCCGGAAAAGAAAGGGTTATTACCGAGGGCGTTTTTTGCGGCATTGATTTCTCAGGCCGGAGCATGATCAAAACCGGGGGGGATTATAAAAATTTTCCCCCGGGACGGGTATCTTTGCGTTTTGAGCCCTTTAGCGGCTTGGAATAATTATTTTATTTATTTAAGGAGGATCTTATCATCACAGGAACAGACGCTATTCATTCAGTAAAAAGGAAGGGACTTATCGACTTTACCCTTACCGCCCTTTTCGCCGCCCTAATCGCGGCGGGCACCTTTATCGCGTTCCCCCTTCCCTTCTCTCCGGTACCGGTGGTTTTGCAAAACTTCTTTGCCCTTCTGGCGGGCCTGCTTTTGGGCCCCCTGCGGGGCGGGGCCGCGGTGGGGCTTTACCTCATCGCCGGAGCCATAGGGGCGCCGGTTTTTGCGGGAGCGGCCGGGGGATTTGCCTATCTCCTAGGCCCCACCGGGGGTTATCTCTTTGGGTATTTTCTGGCGGCCCTTTGCGCGGGCCTTATCGCGGGGAGGCCCCGGTTAGATAAGGCCCTTAGCCGGAAAAGACTTATTCTGGCGGTGGCCGCGGGGTTTCTGGTGGTCTATGTCCCCGGGGTTTTCCGGTTAAAACTGGCTTTAGACGCCTCCTGGGCCCGGGCCTTCGGCGTAGGGTTTTTACCCTACCTTATCGGGGACATCCTCAAGGGGGTTATCGCGGTGCTTATTGCCCCCCGGCTGCGCCGGGCCGTGGCGGATAAAACCGGTGGCTGATCCCCTTTTTTCCATCAGGAATCTTTCCCGGATCTTTCCCCCCGCCGCGGTCGGCGCCGGGGAAATCCGGGCGGTTCTCGGCGTAAACCTTGATATTTTTACCGGGGAATGCCTTTTAATCGCCGGCTCAAACGGATCGGGAAAAACCCTGCTTATGCGGATGATCGCGGGGCTTATGGAGCAAAGCGAAGGGGAGATCCTCTTTCAGGGGCGTCCCTTAATAAGGGACGCGGCCCTGCGCCGCCAGGTGGGGCTTATTTTTCAGGACGCGGATGCCCAGATTTTGGGGGAAACCGTCGCGGAGGATGTGGCCTTCGGGCCGAAGAACCTCGGCCTTTCAAAAGAAGAAATAAAAAGCCGGGTTGACCGGGCCCTGGAAGCCACGGGACTTTCCCTCAAGGGGGACTTTCCCCCCCGGCGGCTTTCGGGGGGGGAAAAACGGCGGCTTGCGGTGGCGGGGGTCCTGGCCATGGGCTGCGACACGGTCATCATGGATGAACCCTTTGCCAATCTGGACTGGCCCGGGGTGGTCCTGGTTCTGGAAATCATCCGGGAAATAAAAAATTCGGGGCGGACGCTCATCATCCTTACCCATGAACTGGAAAAGGTTCTTGCCTTCGCGGATCGGCTCATTATCCTGGACCGGGGAATGATCCGGGACGAGGGAAAGCCGGAAGCGGTATTGGACCGGCTCAATCCGGCCTTCGGGGTACGGGATCCCCGGCGCTCCTACGTCTCGGTCGGGGACTGCACATGGCTTCTCCCCTAAGCCC
>JAITRD010000174.1 GCA_031288575.1 Treponema sp.
GTGGGGGTGGGAACCCGGAAGGACATGCCGGTCAGCTTGCCCTTGGTTTTGGGAAGCACTTCCCCCACCGCCTTGGCGGCGCCGGTGGTGGAGGGGATGATGTTGATGGCCGCCGCCCGGCCGCCCCGCCAGTCCTTGGCGGAAACGCCGTCCACGGTCTTCTGGGTCGCGGTATAGGCGTGGATGGTGGTCATCAGGCCGGTTTCGATGCCGAAACCTTCTTTCAGGATAACATGGACCACCGGGGCAAGACAGTTGGTGGTGCAGCTTGCGTTGGAAATGACATGGTGTTTGGCGGCGTCATATTCCCCTTCGTTGACACCGATAACAATGGTCTTTACCGGCTTCTCGGGATCCCCGGATTTTCCCGGAGCGGAAATGATTACCTTTTTGGCCCCGGCTTCGATATGACCATAGGCCTTCTCATTAGTATAAAGCCCGGTGGATTCAATGACATAATCTATGTTGAGATCCTTCCAGGGAAGCTGGGCCGGGGTCAGGCCCTTACCGGACAGGCATTTGATTTCATGCCCGTTAACCACAAGAATATCATCTCCCTTGGTACCGATATCCGCCTTCATCTGGCCCTGGGTTGAATCATATTTTAGCTGATAGGCAAAATACTTCGCGTCGGTAGAAATATCCACCACCGCTACTACGTCAATCTTATCTTTTCCGAGTAAGCCCTGACCAACCAGAGCCTGGAACACGAGCCGACCAATGCGGCCAAAACCATTAATGGCAATTTTCATATATACCCCCAATCGATAGTTATTTACCTAATAAACTAGACAAAAAACGAAAAAAATTCAAGGGGGTTTGAAAAGGGAATTCTGATGCTATGAAATGCCCGGCGGGGTTACAATTTTTTATTAATCGTCATAATTCTGACACAATTTTCTGGTAAAATCTTATTTGTAAGGCTTTTGAACCATGTTTTCAAAACAGGGTTAGTTGAGGAGTTAGAGGTTATGGATACCTTAAAATCAAGTTCCTTCCATATTGACGGCATGACCTGTATAAACTGCCAAAACAGAATCGAGGGGGCCCTAAAAAGCACCCTGGGAGTCGAGGACGCGGCGGTGAATTTTAGTACCGGGGCGGCCTCCGTTACCTACAATCCCTCAATCCTTGCCTTCGCCGAAATTAAGGCGGTCATTGAAAATTTGGGTTATCAGGTACCGGCGGGGGGGCGGCAAACCGGAGCCGGGCTTGCGGAGATTACCGGGACGCTGGTTATTATCTTCGCCCTTTATATGCTGCTCCGGGGCCTGGGGCTTAATACCCTGGCCGCGGCCTTTCCCCTGGCGGAAAGGGGCATGGGCTACGGGATGTTATTCGTCACCGGCCTTATTACCTCCCTTCACTGCGCGGCCATGTGCGGGGGGATTAATCTTTCCCAATGCATCCCCGCCGCGGCACCGGAGGGGCCTTCGCCGCCGGAGGGGTTCCGGAAGGTTCTGCTTCCTTCCGTTCTGTATAACGCCGGGCGGGTAATTTCCTATACCGCCATAGGCATTTTCGCCGGGGCTTTGGGTTCGGCGATTACCCTGCCGGGCCGCTTCCAGGGGGCGGTTCAGATTATTGCCGGGGCATTCATGGTGATTATGGGAATCAATATGCTTGGTTTTTTCCCCTTTCTGCGGCGCTTCAACCCCCGTATGCCCGCCAAAGTCCATGCGGCCTTATCCCTGTTTTTCACAAAAAAAGGGGGGGACAAAAAGGGCCGCAGCAAAAGCCCCCTGTTTATCGGCCTCTTAAACGGGTTTATGCCCTGCGGCCCCCTCCAGGCCATGCAGCTTTACGCCCTGGCTTCGGGAAGCCCCGCTGCCGGGGGAATTTCTATGTTCCTTTTCAGCATGGGGACCGTTCCCCTGATCTTCGGCATCGGCGCTTTAAGTTCGGTACTAAGCCGCAAATTTACCCGCCGGATCATGAGGGCCGGGGCGATCCTGGTAACGGTAATGGGGATTACCATGTTTACCTACGGCTTTAATCTGGGCGGTTTTTCTAACCCCCTCCCCTTTGCTTCAAGGCCGGACCGGGCCGGGGAGGCGGCTTTTACGCCGGTGATTGAACAGGGCATCCAGATCGTAAATTCCGCCTTAAGCCCCGGGGCTTATCCGCCAATCACCGTACAACAGGGCATCCCGGTGCGGTGGACAATAAACGCATCCCCGGAAAGCATCAACGGCTGTAATAGCCGCATGAGCATCCGGGAATACGGCATTGAATACCGCTTTCAACCGGGGGAAAATGTAATAGAATTCACCCCCCAGCGGGCGGGCAAATTTTCCTATTCCTGCTGGATGGGGATGATCCGCAGTTCCATTACCGTGGTGGCCGAAGGGGAAATTCCCCAGGAAACGGAACCGGCCCTTGCCCCCGTTCCGGCGGGGGTAACCATTCCCGCGGATACCCTGGCGCTGGCGGAAATACAGGGCGGCAGATACCAGCAGGTAAGGATAAATCTCCGGGATGAGGGTTTTGAACCGGCGGTCATCGTGGTCCAGAAGGATATTGAGGCGCGCTGGTATATCAATAACGATTCCCTTGACCCGGGAAACAGCCGCCTTATCTTTCCCGCCTATTATACCCAAACTGACATGGAACAGGGGGATAATGAAATTTATTTCATGCCCCTGGATGACTTTGAATTTTCAACCGGGGACAATGTTTTTTACGGCTATGTAAAGGTGGTAGAGGATCTCAATAACGCGGATGCCGGGGCAATAAAAAAGGAAGTTTCGGAATTTGAAACCCTGATTTACCCCGACGCCTATTTTGAATTAGCGGCCCAAAGTGCCGGCTGCTGCAGATAATATATACGAAGGGGGGCAAAAAATGAAAGCCTGCTTAATGAAAACCTGCTTTAGGA
The DNA here is from genome assembly GCA_031288575.1 of Treponema sp. GTDB lineage: Bacteria > Spirochaetota > Spirochaetia > Treponematales > Breznakiellaceae > JAITRD01. Next base: position 2,879 of record JAITRD010000174.1, read on the forward strand.
AACAGAACCTTTTGTTTTTGACAGGAATCCTGGCGGCCGCGGGTTTCTTTTTCGGGACATCGTCCCTGTTTGCGCAAAACGGCCGGCTCAATGAGGTAAAACCCGCAATCGCCGATAAGGATCTGGTAATCCAAATCGCGGAAATTACGGGAAACGCGGTTTTTTACCCCGTTGACATTGAAGGAACCCGGCTTGAAGTGCTGGCGGTAAAGGCGCCGGACGGGACCATACGCACCGCGTTCAATACCTGCCAGGTATGCTACGCTTCAGGGCGGGGCTTCTACAAACAGCAGGGAACGGTGCTGGTCTGCCAGAACTGCGGCAACCGCTTCCGCATGAGCCATGTGGAAGTCCGTTCCGGGGGTTGTAACCCAATCCCGATTTTCCCTAGTTACAAAACGGTAACGGATACCACCATTACCATTTCCCAGGATTTTTTGAAAGAGGCAAAGGGAATATTTGCCAGGTGGCGGCGGAATTAGTTTTTTTGACGGAGTATCAAAATGCAAAACCAAACATTGACCATCGGGGGCATGACCTGCGCGGCCTGCGCGTCGCGGATTGAAAGGACGGTCCGAAAATTGGAGGGAGTTACTACCGTTGCGGTGAACCTCGCCAGTGAAAAATTATTTGTCGAATACGGGGACCCGCAAAACCTCGCCGGCATAAAAGAAGCGGTGATTAAAATAGGGTATCAGGTCTTGGACAAACCCCCGGGAGTTAAAATAACTATTCCCATCGGGGGCATGACCTGCGCGGCCTGCGCTTCACGGGTTGAGAAGGCAATCGCCAAGCTTGGAGGCATAGAAAGCGCTTCGGTAAACCTTGCCACGGAAAAAGCCTCCGTAGTCTATAATCCCCAGGCCCTGCGCCTTTCCGCCATAAAGGCGGCAATTGAAAAGGCAGGTTACCAGGCCCTGGACGCTTCAAAAGACTGGGCGGCAGATGAGGACAGGCTGCGAAAAGAGCGGGAACTAAAAATACTCCGGATAAAATTTATCGTCGCCGTGTTTTTTGCCCTTCCCCTGCTTTACATCGCCATGGCTCCCATGATTAGGTGGGTTAACCTGCCCTTTCCCAAGGCGTTAGCCCCGATGAATTTCCCCTTGATATACGCTTTAACCGAACTGGCCCTGGTTATCCCGATTATTATCGCCGGTTACCGGTTTTATACGGTGGGTTTCAAAAACATCCTGCACCGAAGCCCTAATATGGATTCCCTTATTGCCGTCGGAACCTCGGCGGCGGCAGCTTACAGCCTCTACAATGTGTGGCAGATCACCCGGGGAAACTTCAACGCCGTGGACGCCCTGTATTTTGAAACCGCCGGGGTGATCATCGCCCTTATCCTTTTAGGGAAATCCCTGGAAGCGATGTCCAAGGGCCGTACCAGCGAGGCGATCAAAAAACTCATGGGGCTGGCTCCCCAAAGAGCGCTTATTATCGAGGGAGGGGAAGAAAAGGAAATTCCCATTGATGAAGTTATTCCCGGCGATATTATCCTGGTAAAACCGGGGGCGAAAATCCCCGTAGACGGCACCGTTACTGAAGGGCAAACCGCCGTTGACGAATCTATGCTTACCGGGGAAAGTATGCCCGTGGACAAAAAGGCCGGGGATAAGGTGTATGGGGCAACTATCAACGCCAACGGCGTAATCCGTTTTAAGGCGGAGAAGGTCGGCAGCGATACCGCGCTAGCCCAAATAATTAAGCTGGTGGAAGACGCCCAGGGGTCCAAGGCTCCCATCGCGCAGCTTGCCGACATTGTGTCCGGCTACTTTGTCCCTATTGTTTGCGCCATTGCCCTTGTTGCCGGCATTGCCTGGTTTGGGGCGGCCTCCGCGGGGGCCGTTACGCTTCCCCCCGGAAAATCGGCGCTGGAATTTTCCCTGACCATCTTTATTTCCGTGCTGGTCATCGCCTGCCCCTGTGCCCTGGGGCTTGCCACCCCAACGGCAATTATGGTGGGAACCGGCAAGGGAGCTGAAAACGGCATCCTGATTAAGGGCGGGGAAGCCCTGGAAACGGCCCACAAAATTGATACCATCATATTTGACAAAACCGGGACCATTACCGAAGGAAAACCGGAAGTTACCGATGTGGTTGCCGCCGCGGGAATCGAGGAAGAATACCTTTTGAGCATGACCGCTTCCGCCGAAAGGGGTTCCGAACATCCCCTGGGGCAGGCCATTGTTCAGGGAGCGGAAACGCGGGGGCAAAAACTTTTTGACGCCGAAAATTTCCGGGCCCTTACGGGCCGGGGCATTGAGGCCCTTATCAAGGGCGTAACGGTTTTAGCGGGCAACCGAAAATTGATGGAAGAACGGGGGGTCTCCCTCGCGGAACTTGAGGCGGAATCGGATCGTCTGGCGGCGGAAGGGAAAACGCCCATGTATATAGCCCTCAAGCATCCGGACAGCGCTGATATGCGGCTGGCGGGAATTGTAGCCGTCGCGGATGTGGTGAAAAAAAGCAGCAAACAGGCCATCGAGGGCCTTCACAAGATGGGAATAAAGGTTGCCATGATCACCGGGGACAATAAAAAAACCGCCGCCGCCATTGCCCGCCAGGTGGGAATTGACCGGGTCCTTTCGGAGGTCTTGCCCCAGGATAAGTCCGCGGAGGTAAAAAAATTGCAGGACGAAGGCCGCAAGGTAGCCATGGTCGGGGACGGGATTAACGACGCCCCCGCACTGGCCCAGGCGGATATCGGCATAGCCATCGGAAGCGGGACGGATGTGGCAATGGAATCCGCCGATATTGTGCTTATGCGGAGCGATCTGTCGGATGTCCCCACGGCTATTGATTTGAGCAAGCGGACAATACGCAATATTAAGCAAAATCTGTTTTGGGCATTCGGTTACAATAGCCTGGGCATACCGGTAGCCGCCGGGCTGCTGTACCTCTTTGGCGGCCCGCTGCTTAACCCTATATTCGCCGCCGCGGCCATGAGCATGAGTTCCGTATCGGTGCTGACCAACGCCCTAAGGCTCAAGCGGTTTAAAGCGGTCCGGCCCGCCGGGAACCCGGCCTGAAATGAAGGAGCAAAGAAAATGAAAATAACAACAAAGGGCATCGGTTCCCTTTTTATCGTTCTGCTTATTCCGGCGGCCCTTTCCTGCGGAAAACTTGACGTGGTAGGAACCGGTTCAGTGCAGTCCTTTGACAAGCTCCTGCGGCAGATCCCCCGGGAGCTTGCTCCGGATCCTATAGGCTGGTCCCTTTCCGCCCCGGACGGCAGCGCGCGCTTTGTCTGGAGCCGGAATTACGCGGAAAGCCCCCTTCACGATGTTTTGCTTGAATTTGACGCCGCCCCCTTTATCGCCGCGGGACTGGACCCGGACAAACTTCCCGGTAATTTTGTTTTTAAGGGCGGCAAAATTATCCTGGGCGCCAAACTGGGAACGGAGCAACTGAACTATCAAGGGGAGGTTACCCCCCTTGCCTCTTACGAACAGATGGTCAAACTAAAACGGGGCAGCATTGGATACCACGGGGCAATGGATCATTACGGGGTAAACCTGGGGGACGGCAATCTTTTTGAATGGGCAAAGGATCTGAATGCCAATGACAATGATATGGTTTTCGTCCTTAATCCTGAACCCTTTATCAATGCCGGGGCCGATCCCGCCCGCATTGAAGGGTGGGTTTTTACCAAGGTTATGGTGGACGACGCCAACGGAAAACCTATAGAGGCAGACAAAATTTTGAAACCCTTTAACCTGCTATAGGAAACCGAGGCAAAGACAAAATACCCCCGGCCTTTCCCCCTCTCCTGTGGGTCTGCTCAGGCAAAGTGGGTCAAATTTAGCCTAAAAGGGGATAACACCCCCTTGGGCAGTAAATTTACCGCCTAAATTGAGGGTCAAGTTTAGCCTTTGACGGAAAGGCCGGTTTAGCAGATACCGATGGCCTTTACCGGGCATATTTCATGGCAGCAATAACAGCGGATGCATTTACGGTAATCAAGAACCACCCTTTTCCCCCCTTCTGTTGTTAAAAGGCTCATGGCCCGGGAACTACAGATCCGGGTACAATCCCCGCAGCGAATGCAGATTCCTTCGTTTATCACCGGCCGGGGGATGAAACGTTCCCGGAATTTCCGGTAAAACCGGGGAAGGAGAAATTCCAAAAGCTGGTTATTGTTTTTTTTAAGGGGAATCTTTTCATAATCCGGCAGCCTTACCTCACCGGGACAAAGCCCGGGGTATTCAATTTCGGAAAGATCCTTAAGCCACAGTCCCCGTTCCAGCCCTTCCCGGTTGACGGGAATTGCCAGGGGAGGATAACCGATGATATCCGAAGCCGCCGCATCCAGGGCAAGAAGGTTGGACGAAGCAAGTACCAGGCCGAGCCGCCGGGGAGTCCCCGAACCGGGGCCGGGCCCTTCCATGCCTACCACGGCGTCCATAAAAGCATAATCCGCCATCAGAGCGGCGTTGAGGTCGATGATCATGGCGGCAAAGTCTTCCCGGCGGGGAAATCTGACATGGTAGGGGCTTTTAGCCAGCGACGGCACCAGGCCGAAAAGGTTTTTTAAGGCGCCGGTAAAAAACATAAGCTGGTGGGTCTTGAGTTTTGGGAGGCTGATAAGATAATCCGCTTCCGCCAAAACTCCGGCAAGGGTAAACTGCCGGACAACCTTGCCGCCGGGACAGAAGCGTTCCGTTTTGCCCCGGGTAAAATCCGCCCATTCGGCGCCCATCTTACGGGTAACTTCCCCCAGGCCCGATACTTTGCCGCTAAAATTAGGCCCCTGAAGCCCCGGACTATCCCCGACCAGAATCCGGGAAGCCCCGCCTTCCCAAACCAGCCGGATAACCGCCTCCAAAAAGGCCGGATGGGTCGCCACCGCCTT
>JAITRD010000189.1 GCA_031288575.1 Treponema sp.
TTGAAACCGTCCTGCAAATTTTGATAAAGCTCGGAATAGATGGAAGGGACCCGGTCCACTTCCTTGGTATATACATTGATCTGGTAGTTGGCGTAAAAATCATCTAAAGTCGTTTGCAGCACAAAGGGCTTGGGTTTTTTTTCGGTCCGGGAAGTCTTGAGGGCCGCGGTAATGAGAATGTCGTGGACCTGGGGCCAGGGCACGGCATAACCCATGGTAACATCGGCGTGGAGGATAAGGCCCTCTTCTTTTTCTTCCGATGAGGTATGGTAATTGATGATGCTGGAGGTGAGGACCGTTACATTGGGGAAGGTAACATATTCGTTTTTATGGGTCCGCACCCGGGTAACGATGGGGGATTTTTCCACCACAAAGCCGGTTACATCGTTCAGCTTTATCCGGTCCCCTATTTTAAAGGGCCGCATATAGGTGATCACCACCCCCGCAACCAGGTTCCCGATGGCGGAACTGGACCCCAGGGAAAAGATGATGCCCACAAAAACCGAAACCCCCTGGAAGATTGCGGAGTCCGAACCGGGGAGGTAGGGATAAATGATAGCCACCGTAAAGGCATAAAGGAGGACCCGCAGAATATTGAAAGTCGGCTGGGCCCAGTCGGCATAAAATCCCGGAATGACCAGCTTTTCCTTTGCAATCTGGGTGGAAAGAAATCGCAGGCTCCGCAAGACATAGCGGACAATAAAGATGATGATAATGATGGTAAACAGGTTGGGGATATACCTGATGATTCCCAGGCTTATGGTTTTTAAAGGGGTCAGGATATAGCCGAAGAGGGTAGACGCAAGGTTTTTGGTCAAAGGAAAAAGGCTGAATACAATGGGGATGGTGATAAACAATTGAAAGACGGTAAACACATATTTGCAAATTTTTAACAAAAAATAGATTAGATTAAGAATTTGTTTCGTTTCCATTATGCGGTATCTTTTAAATTTCAGGGGTTTAAAATTTTTCTCCCCGTAAATAGTGATTTTTACGTTGAGAATCTTAAACAAAAACCATACCAGTTTAATCAGCAGGATCTGCCCAATAATGATTGCCGCCGCGATGCCGAAACGTATAAAAACATTCATGTCTTTAGTATCATTGGTTACGGTTTCTTCAATATTATCGCTAAGATTATTGCTGAGGTTTTCTACTGTTTCCCCTAATTCAGCGATTTCCTTTGGCATCGATTCGTCCGCGAGAAGAGCCGGCGCCTCTGTTTCAACTTCAGCCGTATCCTGGGCTTCTATGCCAAAAGGCAAGACGATAAGACAGGCGGTTATGATAAAAGCTGCCCATTGTTTTTTTATACCCATAGTAAAGCTCCTCCCGTTCAAAGTAAGCATAATGTCCTGGAGTCTGTAAACTTTTCGTTTTTTAATTGCCTAGAAGCAGCTTGCAATAGCCCCTTCCAGGGCGTCAAGATGGGGTCCAATTAAAGCAATGGGGTCTGCTTTTTCCCATAACCCTGCCAGTTTTTCCGGGACATCTACCCGCTGGCCTGTGGTTTTTTCCACAAAATTCGGCAGCTTTGCCGGATGCCCCGTGGCCAGGGTAACCACATGAACATGGCCGCCGAAATTTTTTGAAAAAGCGAGCTGTTCCGCCGCGGCAAAGGCCACCGCGGTATGGGGGTCCGAAAGCACCCGGTAGCGTTTCCAGATTCGTTCCATGGATGACAGGGTGGCCTCATTGCTGATGGCCGCGGGATACACCATATTTCGCATCACCGCCGGAGCCTCCTGGTAAAAGGCGACCAGCCGTTCATAGTTAGAGGGGCGGCTTACATCCAAGGCCGGGGAATTGGTGTATACCAAAGAGCGGGGGATAAATGTTTTGCCCTGGATAAAGTCGCCGAAGGCGTTATTGGCGTTCATCGCGGCGATAAAACCGTTTACGGGCATACCGAATTTCCAGGCATAAAGGCCGGCAATCAAATTCCCGAAATTGCCCGAGGGTACGCTGAAAATCAGATCCCCCTTCAGGTATTTTTTTATTTTGATGAAGGCGTAAAGATAATAAAAAGTCTGGGGCAAAAGGCGCCCGGGATTGATGGCGTTGGCGCTGGTAATCCCGTACCGTTCCGCAAAGGGCACATCCATGATGGTTTCCGCGATCAGGCGCTGGCAGTCGTCGAAGGTTCCCCGTACCTGGATTGGGATGATGTTCCCTCCCTGGGGCACAAAGGTTTCGGGCTTGAGCCCCCGGATAGGCCCCCCGGAAGGGTAAAGAATAACCGCGGTAATATTCTGCCGCTGATAAAAAGCCCGGGCTATGCTGGCCCCGGTATCTCCCCGGCTGGCGGACAAAATCATGGCCCGCCCGTTGTTTTTCAGCAGTTCTTCCATTACCGCAGCGAGAAAGGCAATGCCAAAGTCTTTAAAAACACCCGTAGGCCCGTTATAGAGGGTTAACAGGGAAAAATTTTCATCCAGTTGTTTTAATTCCGGCTCAAAATCAAAGGCGCTTTCGGCAACCCGGGAAGCGGAAAAAGGGTTAAGTTCGCCCTGGAGCAGCACCGGCGCTATGGCGGCTACCAATTCAGGGTAACTGGTACCGGCATCCATATACAGAAAAAACTGCCGCATATCCGGTACCGCGGCCGGAACATAAAGGCCGCCGTCTTGGGGCAGACAGCGAAGTACCGCATCTTTAAATGAAACCAGGGGATCATGAGACTGGGTAGATCTAAACTGCATGTACATCCTCTATAAAACAGTTTACTCCGGGAAAGGAGAATCGACAAGGTCAGGAAAAGTTTTTACCTATGACCAATCAACCGTAACAAAAATAACCTGCCGGGCGGGAAAAATCCCCAGGGAGGACACGCTTGCTTTGCACAAGGAGGTTTTGTCGTTGTCCTTGAGGGCCAGATGGTGCAAAGCTTCGGTCAAGTGCCCCCCTGGGGCATTT
>JAITRD010000238.1 GCA_031288575.1 Treponema sp.
CCTCTAATTCCTTATAATCCAACCACTTATACCCCCCCCCCCCCCCCGTCTACATTAGTAGACACTTATATTATTCTCACATACCCAGTCCCACCGCTTTTCACTCCCGGCGTCTGTTCTTTTATTTTCGTTTTTACCGGCATAAAAGGAGGCCTAAACCGGAGAAGGCCCTGGTTTTTATAAATTAGGCATTAATAAAACGGCAGGGGAACCTTAAATTTCCCCGCCGCTTTAATGTATTTTTAATTTTTTCAGAAAGGAGTTTGACATGAAAAAGTCAAGGAAGTTTCTTTGGGCGGGAGCGTTTTTACTGTTAGGGTGTTTTTTCTGGACGGGATGCGGAAGCAAAGACACGGGTGATCCCTATGCTATCGACGGGACCCAAGCGGCGGTAATGGAGAAGGGAACAGAATTGCTGGAAGCGGAAGATTATGATGAGGCTATCCGGTATTATGAAGCGGCTTATCGGAAGGATAAGGCTAATTCCGAAGCGGCGGTCTATTCTTCCCTGGCAAATCTTGCGCTTATCAGCGTTGATTCCCGTGTCGCGAATCTGATGAAAAACCGCTTCGGCTTTATCGACTATCCCAATAAATTGAACGCCCTTTTGAGCGATGACTGGATGGCGGAATATAAAAATTCCTCCGAAGGGGAAAATACCAGCCGCCTTCCCAAGCTGAAGGTTCCCGGGTGGTTTAAAACTACCCAGATGTATACCAAAAGCCTTATTAACGACGAAGAAAGCGTGAACACCTGGGAACTGCTTTTGCTGGCGAATCTTGTTGAAAACAATACCGGCGGCATAAATCCTTTGCTTGACGAAATTATATCCTCCGTATTCGGCGCGTCCTTTGATGATGTCTGCAACAGAATTGACGCCCTGAAATATGAGGAGGCCATCGACCTGGACGAGAGATTTATCCAGGCCATTAATTTGGAAGATTTTTTCGGTGAGTACGACGGTATCCTCGTTGGGAAGGCGGAATTAAATATTATGGTCTCCGCCCTGCGGGTCGTTAAGGCTTCGCTTGAATGGATTGCCTCGTACAATTTGGAGACGGATCTGTCATTCCTCAAAACCGACTGGGATGATCCCGACAAGATCATCCAAAACTTAAAAGATCTGGATAAAAACAAGTTTCCCTTTAATAACAATTTCCTGGAGGATAAGAAAAATGGCATGATGGCAAAATCTAAAACTGATATTATCACCGCCATCGACCGGTTAATAGGGTCCTATGAGTTTCTAATCAGCACTGCAAGTTCCTATCCCGATGGAATAAAGGCCGCCCTGAACAAAGAAGAATACAGAAAAGGGCTTACCGCTCTTACCGCTTTAAAAAAGGCCATTGATGAGGAAGCTGTTTTTGAAGTAACCGATATCTTGAACGAAAACGGCGTGTTGCAAGGTTTGTTGCCCATCGTTGCCTTTACTGCCGGTATTGACATGGGTAAACTCTTTACCCCCGGCTATTTCTCCCTAAAAAGCGGAAACTTGGTTGAAACAAACGGTCAGGGGAAACCTCAGTTTTATCTTATTACAGATTCCGGGGAGGTGCAGATTACTTCCGAGGCGGATCTTGATGCTGAAAACTTTCAGTCCATGGGGATCAAGATAAAGCTGGATCTCTTCACGGGTCTTATCTCCACCGACCTGCCTATTGATGAACTTTTTAGTGATTTGCCGGCAATTGAGCTTATTGGGGATCAGGAAATAGCAAAGATAATTTACAGCAAATATTATTAGTCTTGAATCCCGCGAGACCAGCCCCGGCGTTTTTGCTGGGGCTGCTGGTATATGCCGCTCTTTCCGGAATCTACGCCGGCGACGGGCAGATGGATTTTTCCGCAAAAGGCGGGTTCCTGTGGGTTGAAACGGATCACGCCGCCGGATACTGGCGGAGCGGCCTTGCCTACCGTCATCAGGGGGGGCTTAACTTAGACGCCGAGGCGGGGCAGCTTTTCTCAAATTTGGCCTGGGCGGATCTTAATGGTACCTTAATTTCCTTTGAAAGCCGTTTTACCCGGAAACCCTGGGGCCTGCGCCTGGGGGCCGGATTTTTTTTCCAATCCGAAACGGAGGGCGCGTTTGACAAGGCCCTTATTAAAAACGAGGGGGGCCGGGGATATTATATCGGCACTTCCTTTTCCTTCCCCGAGGGCGCTCTGGTTTTAACCCCCTCATTTGTTTACGGATCGGGCAATTGGGACGAGGGGAGCCTTTATTGGTTTTGGGGAAAGCCGGATGTCCCCGCCTTTTGGTCGGCGGGATTATCCGCCGGTTTAGCGGATCATCTCCTTCGTTTTGCCTATCTTTCCCTGGACGCGGACATCCTGAACAATGACGGGGCGGCACTCTTTGACTCCCATGCGGATTTTTTTAGCGCCGCCTATGCCTTTTCCCGGCGGGGCGCCAAAAACCAGTTTGAAGGAACCCTTGGCGGCCTTTATGCCAGGGGGGAGATCGCCGGAGTCCTGAGCGCCGAAAATCAGGGGTATATGCTTTTTCCCTACGGATTTTACCGGATACAGGGAAACTTTGAAGCCCTCCTGATCCACGGCGGGGTCAGGCTGTTACGGCCTTTGGGGGCTTTTCAGTACAAAGTACAGTTGGGGCTTGTCCAGGCGCTCTGGGGGGTGATATCCGCTGACATCCATTATAAAGAAAAAAAACTTTTCGGCGGCAATGAAGGCTATGAAACCCTCGGGCTCCCGGGGCTTGGGGGGACCGGCGCCGGATTTATCCGGCTTGCCGTCGCTATGCCGGCCCTGCCCATAGGCCGGGGCGGGAAAACCCGTTTCTCCCCGGAACTTGAAAAACTGTTCTTTATCCCCTGGGGATATAAAAAATTCCTGCCCTCCGGGGAAGAAGAAACAAGCGGCGGCGGCAGCGGCATTCAAGCCGGATGGCTGCGGACCATCCTGTTATCCGGTTTATCCCTTTCAGCCAGGCTGTCCTTTTAATCCCCCCTAATGGCGCTCCCACGCCTTTACCGCCTAAACCCTCCCGGACGGAACAATAAGGCCGGGCGGGCGGGCAAAATGCCCCAGGGGGTCACTTGACCGAAGCTTTGCACCACCCGACCCTCAAGGACAACGACAAAACCTCCTCGTGCAAAGCAAGCGTGACCCCCTGCGACAGATAGCCCGTTTTCCCTCCCTTCATCCAGAAATCTCTTCCCCCCCAAGGGACCCGCCTTTACCGCCTAACCTCCCCGCGGAACAATAAGGCCTGCCGGGAGGGAAAAATCCCCATGGGGGTCACTTGACCGAAGCTTTGCACCAGCTGGCCCTCAAGTACAACGACAAAACCTCCTCGTGCAAAGCAAGCGGGACCCCCATGGGGATTTTTCCCTCCCGGCAGATAATTTTTGTTACGCTTCAATATTTGGCGATAAATGTAAATACGGGAGCCCTGACTATTCCAATTGCCTATTCCAGGACTTCGTGATAGAATTCTCCAGTATTGCCGGGCATTCCTTCTGAATTTGTAGGGTAAAAACGATTTTAGATATTGCCATCCTCATCCTTTTGGTCCTGGAGGCCCTGCTGTTTTTTGTTTTCCTTTTCAGAAGGAACCGGGAGGAACTGTCCCTCAGGTCCTTTTGCGAAATTTCCCCCGGAGGATTATGAACGGTCCGCCTATGACGGGGGAAAGCAATTTATCGGAGGATGGAGAATGTATAGGATCCTGGAAAAAAAGCAATTATCCGCGGAAGTTTATGAGATGACCGTGGAAGCTCCCCTTATTGCCCGGGCCCGGAAAGCGGGGCAGTTTTTGATTCTTCAGCTTGACACCGATTGGGGAGAGCGGATTCCCCTAACCATAGCCGACGCGGACAGTACCGC
>JAITRD010000289.1 GCA_031288575.1 Treponema sp.
GGGGGACGGCCCGGGGGAGGTGCTGGTCCTGGTGAATGTGAGCGGCCGGCCCGTTACGGCGGATCCGGGGTTTTCCGGGACCGACGTGATCTCCGGGGAAAACTGCGGGGGGCCAATCCGCCTTGCCCCCTGGCAATACCGGTGGATTAAAAAATAACCGGGACAAACCCGCCTTCCCGGAAGTTCAAAGGGGCAATCAGCTTTGTTTGGCGGCATAAGCCCCGCGAATCGAATGAATTTTATTCAAATTTTCCTTAAAAATCCAGGAATTCCCTTCAAAAATAATGCCAATCATTATAAATAAATCCTATACAGATCCTTTGTTATTTTTAACCATTAAGTTAGGGGAATAACCATAAGGGATGTTTTGGAAGCTTCCCCTGCCGGTAATTGCCGGATGTTTTTCGGAAAAATAAAAGACCGTTTCCCATGGGGGGAAACCGGGCTTCTGGGGATTAAAGGGGGTTAAGGGTCCCGTAATGGGATTTATTTAAAAAACATTTAAAAATTATTTAAAAAAACATTTAAAAAAGGTGTGGAATGAAACAAGCCGTCAGGGCCAAAAGCAAAAAAGGAAAACATGGAAACAGGCAGGGAAAATCAGCGTCCCTAAAGAAGGCGCCGGTTCTTTTTATATCCTTGTTATGTTTACTCTTATCCTTTGACGCCGGTCCTGGCGGCAAGTTTCATTAGGGAACCCCAGGCCGCCATTCTACAGGGCTCCGGCATTTGCTTTTAGCTTAAGCCGGCCCTGCCCCCTTGCGGCAGACAGCCCGTCATCCCTCCTTCGCCAGAAAAGCTCTTCCCCCTTAAAAGCCCGGCCTTTAGGGCCTCACTTATTAAGCGGAACAATAGGCAAGGCTGGGCGGGTAAAATCCCATGGGGGGTACTTGACCGAAGCTTTGCGCCATCTGGCCCTCAAAAACAAAGATAAAACATTCTTGTGCAAAGCAAGCGTGCCCCCCATGGGATTTTACCCGCCCAGCCGATCATTTTTGTTACGGTTCAACAGATGGTTATAAAAGTAAATGCCGGAGCCGCCATTCCGGGGTTAAGAACCCAAAAGGTAAACCAGCAAATTATAGGCCCCGTGGGCCCAGGCGATGCCGTGGAGGCTTCCCCGCTTTTTAAAAACCCGCGCTAAAAACCAGCCCGCTATGGCCGCGTTGGCCATGCCCCAGGGGCCTTCATAACCATGGCAGAGGGTAAAAAGAAAAATTGAAAGAAAGAGGATCCTTCCCCCGGAAATGCCGGCGGCTTCCAGGGTTTTAAAAAGGTAAAACCGGAAATAACCCTCTTCCAGGTAGCCGGTTCCTATGCAGGAGACCGTCAGGACGAGCCATTGGAGGAATCCCCGGGGAACTCCTGCCCGGGGAGGCAGGGGCGTAATAGGATCCGCCAAAAAGGAAACGGCCCATCCCGCCAGGAAGAGAAGGGGCAGGGTAAAAAGAAAAACAAGGATATCCCCTCCCTTGGGTTTTGTAAGGCCCCACCGGGAAAGGTCTTTAACCCGCCTGAGCAGGTAACCCAGGAGCGCCAGGGAGGGCAGGGTAAAGGAAAGGAGCCGGAAAAGTTCCCGATTTATTGAAAAACTTTGAGGAACAGGAGCGGCTGCCCCGGGAAAGGCTCCGGGTAAAAAAAGAACAAAATAAACAATGAGCGGCTCAATAAGGGGATTCGTAATTTCCTCCTTTTGACAGGTTCTCCTTCTTTGGGATATACTATTCTATAATATAATCAGGATATTACAGAGGGAATGTTTTTTCGACTTTTTTTTATTCTTGTGCTTTGCGGTCTTTTTCTTGCTTTTTTTCTCTCGATGAACAGGAAAAAACGGGGAACATGGTGGATTAATTTTTTTGCCCAGGGTAAAGAAGCGGGTTTTTCTTTAAAGGAAATTGACCTGCTCCGCCGTTTGGCAGTCAAGTCCGAGCTGGAGGATCCCGGCGCCCTTTTCTGGTCCCAGCATCAGTTGGATCTCTGCATCCGTATGCTGGTTAAGAACATAAAATTTTCCAAACAGGAAGATATTGAAGGGGATCAGGATTTTCTTTCAAAATTGTACGATTACCGAAAAAAAATCGAAATGGAAAAACCTAGGATCAAAAACGGCATCGGCAGTACCCGTCAAATAGACGAATCCCAAATTCTGCGGGTACTGGTGAACGGCGTCGGGGTCTTTAGTTCGCGGGTAGTAAAAAATACTTCCCCGTATATAACCATTTCCCGGCCGGTGAATGAGAAGATCCGGATGAATCGCGGCTGGACGGGCTTGCCGGTTTCTATTTATTTTTGGCGGCATGATGACGCAGGGTATGTGTTTGATTCGGAAGTATTGGATGAGGTTTTTTCCAAGGGCGTATTTTCCTTGAAAATTGCCCATGCCGATTCTTTGTTTAGGAGCCAAAAACGCAAATCCCTCAGGATTAAAACCCATAAACCGGCCTTTCTTTATCTTATTTCCGCGGAGGAAGAACCGGGTAAAATAGAGGCCGCCCCGGGTTTAAAATGTTTCCTGGAGGATCTTTCCGAAACCGGATGCGCCGTTACCATTGGCGGGAAAGCGGCGGAGGGGATACGGATCAAGGTCCAGTTTGTCCTGGACAATTCCCCCATCAGCATGAGCGGTACCGTCCGTTCAATCGAATATAAAGAAGATGCTAACCGCTCCCTCCTGCACGTTGAAGCGGACGAACTGCCCCTGGAAAGCAGGAACCAGATATTGGGAGAAGTATTCGGGATGCTCCCCGAGGACGAAAAGGATGAAGAACTTCCTTTCCGGATTCCGGAGAAGCTGGAAAAAAGCGAAGCCGGTCAGGACAATCAAACCGAACAAATCGAACAAACCGGTCAAATCGATCAAAGCAGCCCGGATATTAATGCCGTATAATAAGGGTGTCCCTTTAGTCCGGAGGGGTTCCCTGATCAGGGCTTGTCCGAAAGCTTCGGTTTCTAAACAATTTCCCCAAAAGGCGGCGGTCAGGGAGGCTTTAAATCGGTTTAATATGGTAAAGATATTTAAGATGACTCCGGTTGTATCCGCGGCCCTCGCGGCGGCCGCCGTTTATTACGGCCTTGTGCCCCTGGGCCGGGCTCCGGCTTTATGGGTCCTCCGGGGGATGATTCTGCTCCTTATCCCGATCAGCTTTTTCCGGGTGCTGGCCGCCGGTCCCGGGGGATTCCCCGGCGCTCCCCCTTTGCATAGGCTGGCCCGGGGCGTCAGCCTCCGGCTCCTTGCCGCGGCGGCGGGATTGGGCCTGGGTTTTGCCGCCGCCGC
>JAITRD010000300.1 GCA_031288575.1 Treponema sp.
GGACAGGTTCGTCCACCCAGCGGAACCCTCTCATCGCCTGTTCGGCGTTTAGGGTAATGCCGCCGGTTTCTGCGTTAAAATCGAAGGAACCCCGGTAACCCAGATCGATTGCCTCCCAAGAGCCGTTGGCGGGATAAAAGAAAATATTTCCCCCGGAAGAGCTATAGTATTTTCCATCGGGAGGATCAAAATGGGTGGCTCCCGTTGAGGCGCAGCCCATAAGGATAAGCCCAAGAACCAGCACGGCGCCGGCAATTCCATTTTCTACAAACCGCTTTTTCATCTGGCAACTCCTGTACGTTAAAATAGTTTGAAAACCGGGAGAAGCCCGCCGTGTTTAGGCCGCGCGGAAACCCCATGGAAACTCCGGGGCGTTTCCGCCATGGCTTCTCCCGTTGTTTGTAAAAAAGATATGCCCTGCCGGGAAGAAAAACCATTAACAGAAAATAAAATTCTTATAACATCTGTTATATTTCCGCTGCGGGAAAAACAAATAGCGGAGCCTCGGGGCGGGGATAGGCGGGCAGACTTTCTTGTTTTGCTAAGCCTTGTTTGGCATCGGTATCGTAATAGTAAAACAGCTTCCCTGGCCTTTTGCCGATGAAGCTGAAATTGCCCAGCCGTGGCAGTCGGCAACCCATTTTGCCACGGCAAGCCCCAGGCCCATGCCCTGTTCGCGGCGCGAGGAACTTCCCCGGTAAAACATCTCAAAAATATGGGGGAGATCGGCGGGGTTTATGCCCGGGCCGTTGTCGCTCACCGCCAGCCTGAGGGCGTTACCGGCAATCGTGGCGTTTAGGCAAATAAGCGAACCCTCGGGGCTATGGCGGATAGCGTTATTGATGATGTTTTCAAGGGCCCGCAACACAAGCCGCTCGTCCATCGGCACCATAATATCCTCGGGCAGGGTTGAAAAAAATGTAAATTCATGGCGGAGCAATTCAGCGTCCATGGTAAAGGTCCTTGATGAGGACCGCAAAAAAGCGGAGAGATTGGTGTTTTTTAACTGGCTGCGCCACTCCCCGGTATCCATGCGCACAAATTCTATTAGATCGTCAATTATGCCCTCAAGCTGGTCCACCTTGGCGCCGATTATCTCCGTCGCGCCGGCGCCGGTAAGGGGATCTTCAGTGATGCCGTCTTCGATTGCCTCGGTGTAGGCCTTTATCAGGGCAAGGGGGGTTCTCAGGTCGTGGGTGACGCCCATGATAAAACGGTAACGCCGCCGTTCCTCTTCTTTCAGGGCATCCCGCATTTTGTTGAGCGAGTTGGTAAGGGAAGTTATCTCGTTGCTGCCTTTAACATCCACCGTTAAATCCAGTTCGCCGGCGGCGATGCGCCTGGTGGCGTCTTCAAGGACCATAACCGATTTGGTAATCGACCGGGTGATAACCAGGGACATGCTTATCGAAAAGATTGTTAAAAACAGCAAGAGGCCTTGGATAGTAAGGACCGGATATAAAAGATTGCCAAAGGGACGCCGCAGCAGCGTAGTATTTCTTCTGATAAGCACATAACCGGTGTTTTCAATATCCTGGGGGGATTCAAACAGATAGCTGTGGCGGCCGTCATTATGGTTAAGCATAAGGATGATTGCTTCCAGGGACGAGACCTCGCCGGCGCTGAATTGAGGGATGGTTGAATGAATAACGGTAAAATCTTTGCCGAAAACCGCGATGTCGCCGAATTTGCTTATGCGGTATATAAAACGGGACAGCCCTTTGCGGCCGTTAAAATCCGGAGGGGGCCCCTGGGTCCCGCCCTCGTCAGCATCCGCCGGCCCGTCATCGGTCATCCCGATAATGTCTTCATACATGAATGTTTCCTCCTGATAACGCTCCCCGTACAGGTATATAAACTGTACAATCACCAGAAGGGCCGGAACCCCAAGGATTCCCGCTATCAGCAAATAAGACTGGGTCCGTATTTTCATTTCCGCCCCGCCTGCGCGGCCGGCAGCGGCTGTGCGGCGGGTCCCGGGGCATTAAACCGGTAGCCCATGCCGCGCACCGTTTCGAGGTAGACCGGATTGGCGGGATCCCCTTCGATTTTTTTCCTCAGCCGCTGAATGTGGACCGCCACAGTGGTGAGGTCGCCGTAGTTGTTTTTCCAGACCCCGGCGTAAATTTTTTCAAGGGGAAGGAGTTTCCCCGGATTTTTGCTTAAAAAGGCCAGACAAGCGTATTCTTTGGCGGAAAGGGGGATTGTTTCATCCTCTTTTTTCAGGACCCGGGAATCATAATCCAGGGTAAAGGGGCCAAAGCGGCAGACACAGCCGGCATCAGCCCCTTCAATATTCCTGACCCGGCGGAACAGAGCCCTGACCCTGGCGGCCAGCACCTTTGGGGAAAAGGGCTTGGTAACAAATTCATCCGCCCCGCCGCTAAGGCCGGCGATGAGATCCTCGTCACCGTCCCTGGCTGAAACAATCATCACCGGAATACTGTTCTCCCGCCTGAAGCGTTCCAAAAACTCAAAGCCGTCCATGCCGGGAAGGTTGATGTCCAGAATTACCAGTTCCGGTTTCCA
>JAITRD010000009.1 GCA_031288575.1 Treponema sp.
AGTCGGCGTTGGTGATGCCGTTCTGCCGGAACCGGCGGAGGGAGTTGTAGGCGACCTCGGTGGCGCTGTTGTGGTCCGCGAGCAGGGCGCGTACGCCCCCGTGGCGGTCGGTAACTTTGCTGCCCCGATCGTAGAGGAGATTATGGTGGACATAGCCTACGCCGGTGCGCATACCGGAGCTGTCGTCGCCGTAGTAGTCAACGGTGAGGCCGGCGACTTCGTTTTTCGTAGCGCCGGTGTTGCCCATGTGAAGCAAAAAGAGCGGCTCCCGGCCGGAGGAACCTGTTTTGCCCTGTTTTATAATGCCGTTATAGATCCTGGCGTTGGTAAAATTCCAGAGCCCGGCCCGGATACCGTAAGAAGCGCTTTCGTTGTACCCGTTATTGGTATCGTTAAAAGGATTAAAGCCGTTGTCATAGGTGAGGGTATGGCCGTTCAGGTCTATGGTAACATCATGGGCTTTAATGTTAATGCCCAGCCCGTCGGCGCTAATATCCTCCATGAGGACATGGATGCCGGGAGAGGTAATCCAGAGACCGGATCTGCCGCCTTCATGGGTGAAATCCCCCTGGTAGAGTTGTTTAATTTCGCCGGTAAAAGTTTTGGTGGTAAAGGTTCTGTCGGGCAGGGCGATAGTATTGCCATCTTCATCCTGGACGATTACGCGGTAGTGGTAGGCGGTTCCCTCCTTAAGGTCTTTTAAATAAAACAGGTGGTTGTAGAAGTAGGATTCTGAAACTTCGGTATGGCTGCCGTATGCCGCCGTTTCGCCGTATTCCACGACGGAGATTGCCGGAAGGCTGACGGCAAAACCCACCGCGTGGGAGTTATAGGAATTATGATCCCAAAGGCTGGCCTTCTTGATGCCCAGCTTCCCGCCAAACCGTTCCTCCATAAGCGGTTCCGTTTTGGGGGAGAAGTGTTCCAGGCGGTAATTAAAGAACCACTGGTAGCTGTCAACCGGCGGCGAGGGGTATGGACGCGGCGGCGTAAGATACGATGAGGAAGCGGGGGAGCCTATAAGCTCCTCGGGCTCAAAGGCATATTCCGGGACAGGATCGGAAGCAACGGGGATTGCGGTGAAAACGTCCGAGGGTTCTTCCGGCGGCCGGTTTGACGGCGGGTTCAGATCGCAGGATAAGAAAACCGTAAAAACCGCCAGAAGGCGGCAAACGCGGACAGCCTTTTTCAATTTCCAATGCTTTTTGCGGGGGCATATTTTACGCCCTTTCCATAAAACTAAAGGAAGCATCGGTATATTGTATTACAAGCATTTTATATTGTAAACAAAATCACGATCCCAAGGCTCCTGCATTTACTTTTACCTTAAGCCGCAAAAGAAAAAGCCGATGATAGCGGGGTATTAAACCTCTCACTGCTCCCCCTTGCGGCAGATAGCCCGTTTCCCTCCCCCATCCAGAAATTTCTTCCCCCTCAAGGGACCCGCCTTTACCGCCTAAACCTTCCCTGAACGGAACAATAAGGCCGGACGGGCGGGAGAACTCCCCAGGGGGTCAGAGGACCCTATGGGTCCTATGACCGAAGCTTTGCACCATCCGGCCCTCCCGGGAGCAAAGACAAAGCCTTCTCGTGCAAAGCAAGCGTGCCCCCTGGGGAGTTTTCCCGCCCGTCCGGTTATTTTTGTTACGCTTCAACAGTTGGTTATAAAAGTAAATGCAGGAGCCCTCGCGGTTCCGCTCCGGGAGGCTTATTTCTCTTCCTCAATGCCGAGATCATCCGTTTCAGCGACTTCCGCCTCAGCGGGAGCCTTGGACTTGGAGGGGCTTTTTTCTCCCCCCAGCCCGAATTCCCTGGAAGCGGGCCGGGAGCGGCGGCGCAGCCGGGCTACATAGTTAACCAGCATAAAATAGAAAATTAACACCACCGTTACCACGATAACCTGCCAGGAAGTAATCACCTCTAAAAGCAAGGTTTTTAGTTCTCCGGAAAACATGATCCAACCCTCCCTGAGCCTATATACTAAAGATGCCTTCCCAAAGCTAACCCCGAGCCGAAGGTTCTTCTTTTGGGACAGGCTCCTGTCACATTTCTTTTTTCCCGGCAAACTGTCCGGCCGCGGGGAGAAAGAGCAGGTCCTCAAGGCGGCGGATAAGCGCCGAGGGCGGCCTATTCTCCGGGCCCGCTTCCCGGATCCTCAGGGAGCGGCCGTCCCCGGCAAAAAGGACGGTTTGAAAACCCGCCGAAGCGGCGCCGTAAATGTCATTCCGCATATCGTTTCCCACGTAGAGACAATTTTCCGCCCCGATGCCCCAGGCCGCCAGGCGCTCCAGGGCCAAAGAAAAAAGCCGGGGCGAAGGTTTGGCTTCCCCGGTTTCAAAGGAATAGAGTAAAAGCGCCGGCTCAAAACCCAGGGCTTCCGGGGGACGGTCAAAAAAGGCCTCAAACAAAAGGGGGGTAAAAAATTGCGCGTTGGATATAAGCCCCAGGATATACCCCGCTTTTTTTAGCCCCCTAATAGTTTCCTCCGCGCCGGGCATGGGATAAACGGGATTTACCGCCAGTTCAAAGCGGAGCGCCAGTTCCTCCGCCGCCTCGTCAAGGCTTTTGCCGGAAAGGGCGGCCGGGCTTTCCCCGGAGCCGGCCCGGGACTTTAGAAAATCCGCCCAGATTTCCTCGACCCGGACCTCCGGAAAGGGGGTTTGGGAAGACCTTTCCCGGTGGATATTCAAAACCGCCGACCGGAAATACTGCCGCAGTTCCTCCCCGCAGGGCTTCCCGGTGTATTCCCGGGCCAGCGCATCCAGGGCCGCTGTTTTTTCCCCTTCCCCCTTCCCCCAGACTTGGCTGTTTTCAATATCCCCGGCGGCGGAATGAAACAGGGTGCCGTAGATGTCAAAAAGCACCGCCCTGAGGGGAGCCGCCGGAAAAGACCCCTCCCCCCGGAGGCCCTTCCCGCCGGGATAGAGCCGTTCCTCCAGGAAAGGGGGCAGCTCCGGCAGGGGCCCCGGCAAGAGGGGAGGGGAGTGGGAGCGGAAAAGCGAAACCAGACGGGACCGGCGGGCTTCATCCATGACCGAATCCGACCAGGGAAAATTTGAGGGGATCCAGGTAAAGCTCAAGGAGCACGCCCTTGGAAAGCCGGTGAACCACCGGATTATCCATAACCCCCTGATAGGCTGTCCGTAAAAGGCCGCTTATCCGCTCGCGGCCGTACATTTGGTCAATTTTAATCTTGTTTTCTTTAATAAGATCCTCATCAGGCTGCCATGCGGCAAGGTTTGTCAAAAAGGGATTGACCTCGGCCACGTCCCGGCGGACCGTGTCATTGGAAACCAGGGCCCTCAGGAGGTATTCCTGAAATTCCTCATCAAAACGGCCGAAATCCAGGGTTTCCCGGGAAAAGATTTCATCGTTCATTTGTTTTAGGATATATCCGGGGATATCCAGGCCAAAAGCCCGGTACACCGTGGTCAGGGTGTTTTCCATTTTTTTCCGAAAAGCTGAGGATGAGACATAGGCGGCAGGGATATTGAGGGAAGGATAAAAAGAATCAAAACGGATGCCGGCAGCCTCAAAATCCCGGCAAACATAATCAATGCGCCGGCCGATAACCGCCCTGCCGGCAGTCCAGGGTTCCAAATAGGAAAAGCCGAATCCTTCCTTTATGGAGGTGGTTATTACGCAAAAGGCGCTGCCCAGAACTTCCGCCAGGGCTTTGCCGGCGCCGGTTTCAAATTCGACGGGCAACTTAAGCTCCTCCGCGAGATCCTTCCAATGCTGGTATATCTTCTTGTCCCAGGAGGAAACCGGCGGCAGGGTAATGGCGATGGTCCGTCCCGGGGGAATAAACAGGGACAGGAGGAGGGCTTCGCCGATGTTTTTCCGCCGGATGGCCCGCACCGGATAGAGGTAACGGGTCCGGGGCAGGCCGGAAACCACGGGAACGGGGATCACCTCGTTGGGGATAAAGTGGAGCCCCTCGCTCTTAAGTCCCGCCCGGCGGAGGTAGGAGTAGTCCCGGGTATTGATCACCGCGTAATGACAGTTTTCAGGATAATCATCCT
Source organism: Treponema sp. (assembly GCA_031288575.1). GTDB lineage: Bacteria > Spirochaetota > Spirochaetia > Treponematales > Breznakiellaceae > JAITRD01. Next base: position 4,026 of record JAITRD010000009.1, read on the forward strand.
GATCCGCATAAACGTCGGGCCTAAAATCTTCGGCTACGTCATGATTTTGCAATAAAAGGCGGATGCCCCTTTTATTCAGGATGTTTAAAGCGGGGATGAGGAGGGCATTTTTTTTGATCATGGGATTATGGACATGGACAATATCCGCCGCTTGTCCCCAGCGGGCTTCCATAACGGCGCAAAGGGCATCCGCTAAATCCCGGGACAGCCTTTCCTTCTGTGAAAAGGCTTCCTCCCCGGAAAATTGTTCCCCGGCAGTTGAATTTTCCCCGGGACGGGGATTATTACGGCTTTGGCCATCATAGCCGAGGCCCTCCACCACGACATGGGGGATTTGGGGATCTTCAGGGGCCCCTTCGCCGGTGATGATTAAAACATCGTCCCCTCCCCCTAAAAGCGCCC
>JAITRD010000079.1 GCA_031288575.1 Treponema sp.
TTTCCCATTGTTTATCGACGGGAAATAAAATAACCGCGTCTCCTACCTTTTGAATATAAACATCATTTCCTTTAAATTGATATTCTTTGGGGAGTCTTACCGCTTGACTTCTGCCATTAATAAATAAACGAGCTGTTTGCATATATTCCTCCATGTTTTTAATATATACCATGGTATATATTTTTTCAAATGTTTTTACCGCAACGACCGCAGGTTCCGAATTGGATTACCCGCGGTCTCTGCGATCCCTTGTTCAAAGGTCCGGTTAAGGCCCGGCCGGAGCGGGGCTTCGGCGGGTAAACGCCGGGGGGCTTAAAATTTTCCCAGGTATTGCATGATCAGTACCAGAATCCCCAAAACAGCCGTATAAAGGGCGAAGCCCCGGAGAGAATATTTCCTGACTATCCTGAGCATGGCCTTGACCGAGATAAACCCCACCGCGGCGGCGGTGAGGGTTCCGGCTAAAAGAACCGCCGCTCCGGGGCCGCCCGTTGCGGCTCCGGCCTGTTCCGGAAGATCCTTTAATTGCAGGACCAGGGCGCCCAGAATGGCGGGTATGGAGAGGAGGAAGGAGAAACGGGCGGCAAAGTCCCGGTCCAATTTCCGGGAAAGGGCCCCCGAAAGGGTGGCCCCCGACCGGGAAACTCCGGGGATGATGGCGATCCCCTGGAGAAGCCCAATGACAAGACTGTCCGGCCAGCGCATTTCCTGTTTCGCCCCCTTTCCCCCGGGCCTTTTGGCGAGGAGTTCCGGAAGGATAAGCAGCGCCGAGGTAAAAAGGAAGGCGAACCCCAGAAAGGCCCCCGATTCGAAGGCCCCTTCAATGGCGTCCTTAAAAGCCAGGGCAAAAACCACCGCCGGTATGGTGGCGATGATAAGGTACCCCGTTACCGGCTGGATAGGCCGTTTGAGAATGTCCCAAATATCCTTCCATAATACAATAAAGACCGCCGCCAGGGTCCCCCCATGCACCAGGGTGTCAAACAAGAGGGCGGATTCTTTTATGCCGAAAATTTTCTGCAATAAAACCAGATGGCCGGAACTGCTGACCGGAAGAAATTCGGTAACGCCCTGGACGGCCCCCAGGATCAGCGCTTCAAAAAGACTCATATCCCCTTATTTATAGTATATTTGCGGGAAAAATTACATCCCGCCCGCCCGGTCACTTTTGTTCCATTTGTTCATTTCCTGAACAACCTATTATAATATTGTAATCCCCGGGGTAATATGGTATCCTTAATAAATAAGCAGCCGGGTTTTACCGGCGGCGGATCCGGCAAGCCTGTTTCGGCGGCGGTCGGGTTTTTTCATGGAGCGGGTAGGTCTTGCCCCGAACCGGGGAAGTATATGATATATAAAAAGATACTATTAAAAATGCCCGCCATCCTAATAATTACGGCAATATGGCTGCTTTCGTCCCAAAGCATACTGCCTAAACCCAAGGGAATTCTGGGTTTTGATAAATTGCAGCACCTGATTGCCTTTTTTACCCTGGCGGGGGCGCTGGGTTTGTGGCCCTCCCCGGGACAATGGAAGTTCCGTGTCTGGAGAACTTCCTTGACGGTTTTTTTATGCGCCGCCCTCTACGGGGCTATTGACGAGGCGCACCAGTATTTTGTTCCCGGCCGGGATGCCAATATTTGGGACTGGCTTGCGGATGCCATCGGCGCCGCGGCCGGAACAGCGGCTATGGGTTTGCTGATGCGCCGGAGAGATACAAAGGTAAAAAAATGAAGGGGATTATCCTTGCCGGCGGCGCCGGAACCCGGCTTTATCCCATAACCAAGGTAGTATCCAAACAGCTCCTCCCCCTGTATGACAAGCCCATGATCTACTATCCCCTTTCGGTGCTTATGCTCACCGGCATCCGGGAGGTTTTGGTCATTTCCACCCCCCGGGACCTTCCCCGCTTCCGGGAACTTTTCGGCTCCGGGGACTGGCTGGGGATGTCCTTTGACTATCAGGCCCAGGAAAGCCCTCGGGGACTTGCGGACGCCTTTATCCTGGGGGCGTCCTTTATCGGCGGCGATACCTGCGCCCTGGTTCTGGGGGACAATGTCTTTTACGGCCGGGGATTCAGCCGGACCCTGCGGAATACGGCCCAAAGGGTGGAACAAGAAGGGGGCGGGGCGATTTTTGGTTATTATGTAAAGAACCCCGCCGCCTATGGGGTGGTGGAATTTGATCCCGCGGGAAAGGCCCTCTCTATAGAAGAAAAACCCGCCCGGCCCCGGTCCCATTACGCGGTGCCGGGACTCTATTTTTACGATAACGCCGTAGTAGACATTGCCCGGAATATTAAACCCTCCGCCCGGGGGGAAATTGAAATCACCGAGGTGAATAACGCCTACCTTGCCCGGGGCCGCCTTTCGGTGGAGATCCTGGGCCGGGGCATGGCCTGGCTGGATACGGGCACCTACGACGGGCTTCTTGAGGCGGCAAACTATATCGAAACCATACAAAAACGGCAGGGAATGTACGTCTCCTGCATTGAAGAAATCGCCTACGGCAACGGCTGGAT
>JAITRD010000085.1 GCA_031288575.1 Treponema sp.
TGCAGCAGGAACATTTTTTTATCGCCGGCCTCGAACAGATCCCCCTGGCCCGGATGATCGATAAGGCGGTTGAGATTTTTAAAGACCGGCAGCGTTACCGCGCGGAAACCTAGACCGCCCCGCAGATCCAAGGCTCTTGCATTTACTTTTGCGACAGACAGCCCGTTTCCCTTCCCCCATCCAGAAATTTCTTCCCCCCTCAAGGGACCCGCCTTTACGGCCTCACCTATCAAATGGAACAATAAGGCCGGCTGGAAGGGTAAAATACCCCAGGGGGACACTTGACCGAAGCTTTGCACCATCTGACCCTCAAGCACAACGACAAACCCTCTTGTGCAAAGCAAGCGTGACCCCCTAGGGGATTTTGCCCTTCCAGCCGGTTATTTTTGTTACACTTCAATATTTGGCGATAAAGTAAACACAGAAGCCCCGCAGATCCAAGGCCCTCGCTACCCCTCCCTTTGCGACAGACAGCCCGTTTCCCTTCCCCCATCCAGAACTCTTCCCCCCTCAAGGGACCCGCCTTTACGGCCTCCCTATCAAATGGAACAATAAGGCCAGCTGGGAGGACAAAATTACCCAGGGGGTCACTTGACCGAATCGTTGGACCCACTGACCCACCAGCACAACGACAAAACCTCCTCGAGCAAAGCAAGCGTGCCCCCCATGGGTATTTTGCCCTCCCAGCCGGTTATTTTTGTTACACTTCAATATTGGCGATAAAAGTAAATGCGGAAACCCCGCACACCCTTTCGTTGACAGTGTTTTTCTAAAATAGTATATATAACTAACGGCATGAAGCTGTTTTCCCTCCGGAGATGAACTCCCTTTAACTCAAACGGAATTCCTTCAAAATGAATTTTGAAAGGGATTCCATATCCCCTCTTTGCTTTAACGGAGAAGCGGTATGAATATTGATGAAAAATACCAGTATCTTTTGGAACTTATTGCCGGCCGGGGAAGCGCCGCGGTCGCTTTTTCCGGGGGCGTGGACAGCAGTTTCCTCTGTTTTGCCGCGGCGGCGGCCCTGGGGCCTAAGGCCATTGCGGTAACCATTGTTTCCCCCATGCTTCCCAAAAGCGAGATAGATTGCGCCCTTGCCGTGGCCCGGAAGGTAGGCATCGAACATATCCTCCTGGAGGAGGGGGAGATTGACGAGGAGGTGGCGGCTAATCCCAAGGAACGCTGTTATTTTTGTAAAAAGCTGGAATTCGGCGGCATCATCGCGGCGGCGAAGGAGCGGGGCATCTCCACGGTATTGGACGGTTCAAATCTGGATGATCTGGGGGATTACCGGCCGGGCCTTAAGGCTCTGGAGGAATTAAAAATTATGAGCCCCCTGCGGGAAGCGGGACTGGCCAAGGCGGATATCCGGGAGCTTTCCCGGCGTTTTGGCCTTCCCACCTGGGACAAGCCCGCCTTTGCCTGCCTCGCCTCCCGGATTCCCTATGGGGAACGGATCGACAAAAAAAAGCTGGCCCGGGTTGAAAAAGCGGAGGATGCCCTCAGATCCGCCGGATTCCGCCAATTCCGGGTCCGGTCCCATGACGATATTGCCCGCATCGAAGTCGCCCCCGAGGAAAGGCGACGCTTTTTTGACGAAAAGACCCTCGATGCCATTTCCCAATCCCTTAAATCCTATGGTTTTTTATATGTCGCCTTTGAACTGGAGGGTTATTCCATGGGCAGCATGAACCGGGCTTTAAGAACCCCAAGGAGTTGATTTTGAAAACATTGCATTTTGATTGTTTTGCCGGAATTTCCGGCGATATGGCCCTGGGCGCCCTGGTGGATCTGGGGGTTAACCCCGACACCCTGCGCCGGGAATTGGAAAAATTAGGACTTTCAGGGTGGGCCCTGGAGTTTTTCCCCGATGAGCGGGGGGGCATCACCGGAACCCATGCGGTGGTGCACATCAACGGCCGGACCGATCATCTTGCCGCTGATGAAGACGGCGCCCACGAGCATAGCCATGAACATACCCACGGGCATCCCCATGATCACAGCCACGAGCATACCCACGAACACCCCCACGACCATGTTCACCATCATGCCCATGACGGAGGGGAGGGGGGGCATCACCGCCACAATTCCTGGAAGGAAATCCGGGGCGTCATTGAGGCTTCGGGCATCAGCGCCGGGGCAAAAAAACGGGCCCTGGATATTTTTACCCGGATTGCCCGTGCGGAAGCCCAGGTCCACGGGACCGCGGCGGATGAGGTAAGCTTCCATGAGGTGGGGGCCATGGATTCGATTATTGATATTGTGGGGACCGCCATCGGCCTTGATCTCCTGCAGCCGGACCGGATTACCTGCGGGGAGATAGAGCTTGGGGGGGGCATGGTAAAATGCGCCCACGGGCTGCTTCCGGTTCCGGCGCCGGCGACCCTGATCCTGGTCCGGGGCCTTCCGGTTAAGACCGGCGGTTATAATAAGGAGATGACCACCCCCACCGGGGCGGCGATCCTGGCGGCTTCGGTGGATGAGTTTATAAATACCGGAAACTTTAAGGAGATTAAAACCGGCTACGGTATCGGAACGCGAAAAATGGAACGGCCCAACCTGCTTCGTATTTCCCTGCGGGAGGAGGCCCCTTCCGGGGGGGCGGAACAGCCCTGGAAAACCGAAGAACTGGTCCTCCTGGAAACGAATATTGATGATATGACCGGCGAAGCCCTGGGTTTTCTTATGGAGCGCCTTTTCGAGGCCGGCGCCCTGGATGTAACCCTCAACCCCTGTGTTATGAAAAAATCCCGGCCGGGAACTCTGGTTTCCGTGCTGGTTCCCCCGGCTAAACTCGATTCCCTGCGGCGGCTCCTCTTTGAATTATCCTCTACCATCGGCTTCCGGGAGATCCCGATCCGCCGGCTCTCCCTGAGGCGGGAAGAATCTATCCGTTCGGGGGCCTTTGGGGAAGCCCGGGAAAAAACAGTTTTTTACGGGGGAAAACCGCTGCGTTCAAAAATTGAGTTTGAAGACCGCGCCAGGGTCGCCCGGGAAGGGGGTTTATCCCTCATGGAAGCGGAACGGCTTATTGCGGGACGGGGTTCCTCGGAGCGGGATACCGGACAGAGCCCGGCCGGGCCCTGCGCGGAGGGGCCCGCAAGGTGAGGGACGGCGAGGGGGCCTCTCCGGAGGATCTGGGTTTTGCGGTCATCGACAGCCGGCGTTCCGAACGGACCGGCTATCCTGAGGTGGTCTATTGCCAGGGCAAAACCACGGACCAGGCGGAGGCTATTATCCTTAGGATGCGGGAAGGGGGAATACCGGTGCTGGCTACCAAAGCCCGGCCGGATTTGGCCGGACGGGTTCTGGCCCGTTTTTCCGACGCGGAATACGATGAGACTGCCCTGACCTTAAGCGCCGGCTGTTTCTGTGCCCCGGAAGACCGGCAGGGCCTTGTGGCGGTGGTGGCCGCCGGAACTTCCGACCTGGGGACCGCGAAGGAAGCGCTGAGAACCGCCGAATTTTTCGGCAGCAGGGGGCTCCTTATCAACGATGTGGGGGTTGCGGGGATTCACCGGCTTTTTGCCCGGCTCCCGGACATCAGGAAAGCCCGGGTGGTAATCGCCGTCGCGGGAATGGAGGGGGCCCTGGCGGGGGTTATCGCGGGACTGGTCCCGGTCCCGGTTATCGCCCTTCCCACCAGCGTCGGCTACGGCGCCTCCTTCGGCGGCCTCTCCGCCCTTCTGGGGATGCTCACCTCCTGCGCCCCGGGCATTTCGGTGGTGAACATTGACAACGGCTTTGGCGCGGGGTATCAGGCGAATCTTATCAACCGGGGGGCGGTGAAAAGGGAGAGCCCCGGGGCAGAAAAAACCTAAAGGCGCCGGTCCGCCGGGCGCCCTTAGGAGTTTGTTGCGCTTCACGCATAAATAGGTTTCATGCCGCCGGCAATAGGGCGGTTTTTTTAACGGTTAAAAAGAGGTCGCGTCGGGGTCCTGGGAATATCCGACCACGCCCTTCAGATCCGCGACGGCCTTTACATCGCCGGCGGAAAGCTCAAAATCAAAGACCTGGGCGTTTTCCCTGATCCGTTCCGGAGTTACCGATTTTGGCAGGGGAAGGAATTCCATTTGCAGGCTCCACCGTATACAGATCTGGGCTATGGTTTTGTTATATTTTTTTGACAATTCCTGCAGGGCGGGAACATCAAAGATCTTCCCCGTTCCCAGGGGGCTATAGGCTTCCGGCAGGATCTGGCGGGCCCGGCAATAGGCGACTACCTCGTCCTGGGTGTCCCCGGGGCACAGCCGGATCTGGTTCACCTGGGGAACTACGGTAGCGGTTTTTAACAGGGCGTCAATATGGCGGGGGTGAAAATTGCTGACCCCAAGGGCCCGGATCCGTCCGGCCTTATAATATTCCTCAAAGGCCTTCCAGGTACCGGCATTAGCTTCCTCCCAATTGTCCCGGAATTTAACGGGATTGGGCCAGTGGATAAGGTACAGGTCCAGATAATCCGTGTCCAGTTTTTGCATGGTTGCCTCAAAAGCGGCCCGGGTGTTTTCATAACCATGCATGGGATTTTGGAGTTTGCTGGTAATAAAAAGCTCCTTCCGGGGAACGCCGCTCTGCTTTACCGCCCGGCCGACGCTTGCCTCATTGCCGTATGCGGCGGCGGTATCAATATGCCGGTAACCCGCGGCAATCGCTTCCAATACGGAGGAAACAGCCAGATCCCCGTCGGGGGTTTGCCAGGTACCGAAGCCGATACAGGGAATTTCCACCCCGTTATTTAACACGAAGGAATCCGTCAAAGATTTCATAGCATTTCTCCTCGTAAAATTGATTGATGGCATATCAGGTATATGATATAATGCATTGTAAATGTTAACGTTAAGTTTAAGTCAATAGGAGATTGTAGCATTGGAGGATTTTTCCTTTCTTACTATCAAGCAGGTTTCAGAAAAAACGGCGCTGCCTCCCCATGTATTGCGTTATTATGAAAACGAAGGATTATTGCCCAGTATCGCCAGGAGCCGGAACGGAATACGCCGGTATACCGAAAATGATTTGGAATGGATAAATCTTATCTGCTGCCTTAAAAATACGGGCATGTCCATTAAGCAGATTAAAAATTTTGTTGAATTGAGTTTGGAGGGGGAAGAGACCCTGAAAGAACGCTGCGATATGCTCCGGGAACACAAAAAAAACGTGGAAATTCAAATCCAGGAAATGCATAAACATTTGCAGAAGGTTACCCATAAAATTGAGCATTTTACCCGGCAGTACGAAAAATACCTTTCGGATTCAAGTCATCAACGCCCGCCTCTTGGGGCAAATTAAAAAGCCCGGCATCGCGGCGTTTTTGCGGGCCCGGCCCTGCTCCGGGGCAGGGCGGATCCGTTCATCGTGCAACAGGCTGTTAAGCTAAAAAGGCGGCCAGTTCCTTTAATTCCCGGATGCGTTGGTGGGGAAAATCCCGGTGGATGTCCCCCTCGTCCAGGAGCAGCCCCTTCCCGCCTATGGCGAGGTAGCCCGTAACATATTTGGGATAATCGTCAATAAAAAGGGTGTTTTCCGGCGCGGCCTCCAGGGCATCCAGGGCCAGGTAAAAAGACGCGGCCCGGGGTTTTCCCTTAAGCCGGTTCCAGCGGATATCAAAAATCCGGGGAAAGAGGTCCCTGATTTGGAGCCTGTCCAGAACCCGGACCGCGTGTTCCATAGGCGAATTGGTCAATATCGCTTTGGGGAGCTTGATGCCCTCCAGAAATTCCCGGAGGGCCGGATCCGCCCCGAGGGCGTCCGCCTCCCCTTCGGGGTGGATCTCCGCAAAGTAGGTTTCTATATCGGTAAAACCCTCCTCGGCCATAAGCCATTCCAGGGTGGTGCCGTAACGGGATATCCGCTCCCGGCGGCGCAGGACCGCCTCCTCCGGGGAGAGTCCAAGGTATCGGGCGATGAATTCCACCACCCGGCGGCTTACCTTTTCTTCCAGCCCGTAGCCGGCGGAATAGAGGGTATTGTCCAAATCAAAAAGAAGCTGCTTAATCATAAACTATGATACCCAAAAAACTCTTGTATGTCTCTCCCGTCCGTAGTATCGTTTTTTTATGGACCTTTCAATTATTGGCTACGATCCCGCCGGCGCCTGGATAAAAACCGCGGACACGGCGGACGAGCTGTTGCGTTACCGGAATCCCGCGGGGATCACCTGGATCAACGTTAACGATCCGAAAAATACAGGTGAAATTAGCCGGATTGCCGATTTTTTTCACATCCACCCCCTCACGGTGGAGGATATCATGGATACCGGGCAGCGGCCCAAAATCGAGGAATTTGACAACTATCTTTTTATTATCCTTAAAGCCCTGAACAGCGGGGATCCTCCGGTAACGGAGCAGATAAGCCTCGTCTTAATGGAAGATACGGTTATTACTTTTCAGGAGATTCCCGGGGACTCCTTTGACGGCATCCGGAAACGGATCCTTAATAACGCCGGCCGGATCCGGCGGATGGGGGCGGATTACCTTGCCTATGCCCTGATGGATTCGGTGGTGGACGCCTACTTCCTGGTTTTGGACGCCCTGGGGGCGGGGATCGAGGATTTTGAGGAGCGGGCAATTGATGAAAATGATACGGCCCTCATCCCGGACCTGCAGCGGGCCAAGCAAAACCTTATCCGGGTCCGGCGGGTTATTTGGCCCCTCCGGGAAAGCCTTTCCGTCCTGCTCAGGCTGGATTCAAAACTGATAAACGATGTGCTGAAGCCCTTCCTTAAAGACCTCCATGATAACATCATCCAGGCGGTTGAAACCGTGGAGAACTACCGGGAGCTTATGGCGGGGGTGATGGAGGTGAATCTTTCCTCGGTTTCCAACCGCATGAACGGGGTGATGAAGGTGCTGACCATTATTTCAACCATATTTATTCCCCTCACCTTTATTGTCGGGGTATACGGGATGAATTTTGTTTTTATGCCCGAGCTAAACTACCCCTACGCTTACCCTATTACCTGGGCTGTTATGGTGCTGATCGCGGCGGGGATGCTTTTTTACTTTAAACGCCGGCGCTGGATTTAGCCGTGAGGATCCTCCCCCTCTCGGAAGAAAACATCCGCCTTGCCGCGGAGGCCCTCCGGGCAGGGCATTTGGTGGCCTTCCCCACGGAAACCGTATACGGCCTTGGGGCGGACGCCTTTAATGTTTCCGCCCTGGCCAAGGTTTTCGCGGCAAAAGGCCGTCCCCGTTTTGACCCCCTGATCATACATATTGCCCGCCCGCGGGACCTGGAACAGGTGGCGGACCTTTCCGCCCTGGACCGGGAGAGCCGGGAGAAAACCCGGGCCCTTGGGCTTGGCCTCTGGCCGGGCCCCCTCACCCTGATTCTCCCCAAACGGCCGGAGGTGCCGGATCTGGCTACCAGCGGCCTCCCCAGCGTCGCGGTCCGTTTGCCGGATCACCCGGCGGCGCAAAGGCTCATCCTCCTTTCCACCGGAGCGGTAGCGGCCCCCAGCGCCAACCCCTTCGGCTACCTGAGTCCCACCCGGGCGGAGCACGTCCGGGATCAACTGGGCGAAGCGGCGGCCTTCATCCTGGACGGGGGCCGGACCAGGGTGGGGGTGGAATCTACGGTCCTGGATCTCTGTTCCGGCCCGCCCCGGATCCTCCGCCCCGGGGGAAGCTCCCGGGAGCGTATCGAGGGGATTATCGGGCCGGTGGAGTTTCCGGCGCAAGGGACGGCTCCTTCCGCGGCTCCGGGGCGGCCCCTGTCCCCGGGGCAGCTTAAGGGCCACTACGCTCCCCGGACAGCCCTTTCGCTGCACTCCCGGGAAGAGATAATAGATCTGGCGGATAATCCTTTAGAGGGTTTTCTCTTTTTTGACGGCCCCTCCCGGGAAACCTGGTTCCAAAGGGCGGGACAATTCCGGGAAGGGCAGGGGCTTCCCGGGGAAAGCCGGATCCGGACCCTTTCGGAAGGGGGCAATATGACCGAGGCCGCGGCGAACCTTTTCGACCTGCTCCACCGCCTGGACCGCCTGGGACTTTGCCGGATCCGGGCGGAAAAAGTTCCCGAAACCGGCCTCGGGGCCGCCGTTAATGACCGCCTGCGAAGGGCCGCGGCGGGCAGTAACCCGGAACAGGCCGGCCCCGGGGCCTGAAACAAAGACCGGCCCCGGCTCTACAGGGAAGCGCGGTAGGCTCCCAGGAAACGGAAATCTTCGGTTTTGATTTTAAGCTCTTCTATTACCGTTTCAAAGAGCCCTTCGGTTTGGGGGATGCTTACATCCACATAAAAAAGGTAACGCCAGGGCTGCCCCTGGATGGGACGGGACTCAAGCTTGGAGAGGTTGATCCCCCTTTCGCTTAGGATCTTAAGGCAGGCAAAGAGGCTTCCCGGCGTGTCGGGAACTGAAAACACCAGGGATGCCTTATTGGGTTTATCCGAACCGAGGCTGGGGGGAACGGGGGCCTTATCCCCGGCCCGCCGGGCGATAATGACAAACCGGGTATAGTTTAGGGGATTAGTCTCGATCCCCGCCCGGAGAACCCGGAGGCCGTGGGCCTTGGCGGCGGCTTCCCCGGCGATGGCGGCAACCTTAACCGCCCCTTCCCGGGCAATGGAAGCCACCGCGGAGGCGGTATTGTTGTAGGGCTCAAGCTGCCAATGGGGATGCTTATCCAGAAATTCCTTGCATTGGGCAAAACCCTGGGGATGGCTCCTAATAATACTGATGGAGTTAAGATCCGCCCGCTCATCGGCGATAAGGCAATGGACGATCCGGAGTTTCAGTTCCCCCACAATGGCGATATCGGGATACCGTAAAAAGAGGTCGTAATTTTCATGAATGGAACCGGCCAAACTGTTTTCCACCGGAACCACCCCGGCAAGGGCGGAACCCTCCAGAACCGCGTCAAAAACAGCGGCAAAAGAAGCGGTTGAAAGCCGGGGCGCCTCCTCCCCGAAGGCCCTCATCAGGGCCTGCTCGGCATAGGCGCCGCTTTCCCCGGAAAAGGCAACCTTGTCGGAAAGCCCCCCCTTTGCCCCTGCGCCGGACCGGTCCTGCGCCGCGGAGCTCAGGGCCGTTCCTCCCCGGGAGGCACGGACAACCGCCGGGTGGGGAGTCCTGAGCAGTTCCTTCCCCACCACCGGGGCCAGGGCTTCGATATCCCGCATCAGCCGTTCAAACTGTTCCGGGTACAGGGACTGGGGGCCGTCGGAGAGGGCCTCGTCCGGCCGGGGATGCACCTCCACGGTAAGGCCGTCCGCCCCGGCGGCAACCGCCGCAAGCCCCGCGGGGCTCACCTTGGCCCGGATGCCCACGGCGTGGCTGGGGTCCACGATCACCGGCAGGTGGGAAAGCCGCTTGACCACGGGGATGGCGGAAATATCCAGGGTGTTCCGGGTATAGGTTTCAAAGGTCCGGATGCCCCGCTCGCAGAG
>JAITRD010000170.1 GCA_031288575.1 Treponema sp.
TCCCCCGGGGCTCAGGCTGGACCGGTATGTGGCGGAATACACCGGCCTTTTGACCCGTTCCCAAATCAAGTCCCGGCGGCTTTCGGCCCGGCTGAACGGGAAGGCGGTTAAAATTTCCCGGCCGGTAAAGGGCGGGGACCTCCTGGAACTCCTCTGGTCCGATCCGCCCCCGACGGATCTCCTCCCCGAGGATATTCCCCTGGATATCCTTTACGAGGATGACCGGGTAGTGGTGGTCAATAAGGCCCAGGGCATGGTGGTACATCCCGGCGCGGGCAATAGCGGGGGAACCCTGGCAAACGCCCTCCTTTTCAGGCGGCGGCAAAGGGGCTGCCCCGGCAATTTTGAGGGGAACCTCCGTCCCGGCATCGTTCACCGCCTGGACAAGGACACTTCCGGGGTGATTATCGCCGCCTATGACGACGAGGCCCTGACCTTTTTAGCGGAACAGTTTAAGAACCGGCGGGTGAAAAAGCGCTACGCCGCCCTAGTGAAGGGGACTCCCCCGGAGCCGGGGGGAACCGTAGAGACCTTTTTAAGCCGGGACAGCCGGGACCGGAAAAGGTTTGCCGTATCCCGCGGCCGGGGGAAAATCGCCCTTACCCGCTACCGGGTGATCCGTTCCTGGGGCGCCTATTCCCTCCTGCTCCTGGCGCCTAAAACAGGCCGCACCCACCAACTCCGGGTCCATATGCGTTTTTTGGGCCATCCCCTGCTGGGGGACCCCGTTTACGGGTCCCCCGATTCCCGGTTTCCCGGGCTCGGGCTGATGCTCCACGCCAAAAGCCTTGCCCTGGTCCTGCCGGGAAGGGAAGGCCGGGAAACCTTTAGGACCTCCCTTCCCTCCCGTTTTAAGGACACTATCAGGATCCTTGAAGGGAAAGGGTGAGGGGCCGCCGGGAGCCCCGCCCGGGGGATATTCGGGAACTTAGCCCCGGGCCTCTTGGGGAGCCCCGGCTTTTGGCCGAAACCGGGGCCTACCTGGTGGTTTATAAACCGCCCCTCATGCATTCGGTTCCCCTTAAAAAAAAGGGGGCCCCCTCTCCGGGGGAGGGAAGCCCCGGCGCGGCGGCCCGGGAGATAAGTCTTTTGGATTGGTGCGCCGGGCTTTTCCCGGAGGTCCGGGACTTACAGAACCGCGGCCAGGGGGAGGGGGGCATCCTCCACCGCCTGGATTATGACACCCGGGGGCTTGTTCTTTTTGCGAGAACCCAGGAGGTCCTGGAGGAGCTTCTCCGGCAGCAGGAGGAGGGGCTTTTTTTCAAGGAATACGAGGCCCTTTCGGCGGAAAAAGCCCCGGGGCCTTCCTTGCCGGGCTTTCCCCCCCCGCCGGCGGAGTTTAGCCCGGGGATTTTCGGGGAACCCCCCTGGGGTTTTGGGGAAGGGGAGGAGCCCCGGTTTATCGAAAGCGCCTTCCGTCCCTACGGCCCGGGAAGACAGGCGGTGCGCCCCCTTGCGTGGTGTCCGGGGGCGGTCTTGCGAAGGGGGGAATATGCCCTTGACCGGGGAAAACCCTATAGAACGGAAATTCGGGCATGGGAAAAGGCCGGGCAATACCGGCGTTTTATCCTGGGGATAACCAGGGGGTTCCGCCACCAGATCCGCTGCCACCTGTCCTGGATTGGGTTTCCCCTCCTCAACGACCGCCGTTACGGAGGCCCGGTTACGCCCGGGCCCTGTTTTTTGGCCCTCCGGGCCCGCGGTTTTTCCTTTCAGGATCCCCTCTCCCGGACAAGGCGGGAATACCGCCTACTCCCCGAGGAGGAGCAGCCTGATTTCCGCCGCCAGGTAGAAGGAGCCGGTTCCTAATACCGGCAGCCCCCGTTCCTTGCTCAGGCCGGCCGCCTTCCGTATTGCCTGGCCGGTTTCAGGGATAAAGAGCAGCCTTTCCCCTTCCGGAGGATTATCCGGCGTTTTTTTTGCTGTTTTTGTCCGGAATATTTCGTAAACCTCCCGGGGATAACTTTTTTTATAGGTTCCCGGGGTGGTGATAATAATAACGGAAAAATGGGGCTGCAGAATTTCCGCCATGGACTCGGCATCTTTACCCGCGGCGCAGCCGAAGATAAGGATGCCCCCTTCCCCATAAAGCCGGATAAAGGTGCTTACGCATTCCCCTATGCTGCGGCGGGTATGGGCCCCGTCGATGACAAAGGGGGGATTCCGGGGAAAATTCCCGTGAAGCTCCTCAAACCGGGCAGGAAGCCTGAAGCCCCTCAGCCCCTCCCGGACAGCGGCCTCTCCCAAGGACGGAAAGGCGGTTTTGGCGGCCAGGACCGCGAGGCCCGCGTTTTTCCCCTGGATTTCCCCCGGGATAGAAAGGGAAAGGTCCAGGGAGGAAGGGAAAAAACGGGGGTTTTTAAAAGACAGGGTAAAGGCCGTTCCTTCCCGGCTTAGGCGTATCCCTTCCACTTCCGCCGTATCGGGGAAATAAAAAAAGGGCGAGCCCTTTAGCGCGGCCTGGGTTTTAAAAACCTCCAGGGCTTCCTCCTCCTGTTCCGCCAGGATGAGGGGTTTACCGGGCTTGATGATCCCCGCCTTTTCCCCGGCGATGGCGGCGACGGTATGGCCCAAATATTCGGTATGTTCCAGTTCAATGATCGTGATTACCGACACCAGGGGATCCACGATATTGGTAGCGTCCAGCCTGCCCCCCATGCCCGTCTCCAGGACCATTGCCTGGCACCGGGCTTTCCGGGCGCAGAGGAAAAAATAAAGGGTCAAAAGCTCAAAAAAGGTCGGTTCCTCCCCGTTAGCCTCCCGGGGATCAAAGAGGGAGGCCCCCTCTTTTGAACCCTCCCCCAGGGCCGCCGTTATCTCCCGCAACTCATTCCCCGCCTCAACATAAACGGATTCCTCAAAAAAGGCATTACCCAGCATAATCCGCTCCCGGTATTCGCTCACATGGGGAGAGGTATACCGGGCGGTTTTGAGCCCCGCCGCCTCCAGGATGGCGCAAATCATCCCCGTAACCGATCCCTTGCCCTTGGAACCCGCCACATGGATTACCGGGGCGCATTTTTCAGGATGGTCAGCCAGGGCGGCGAGGACCCCCATGCGATCTAAACGGAAGCTCTTAAAACTTTGCCCCCGCCCAAGATTTATAAACCGGGAAAGCCAGGTAAAGACATCGGCCGAACCGGTAAAGGCTGTTTTGTCAATCTCCATAGTATAAGCTTAACACAAAGGGACCGGTTTCGATACGGCCGGCAGTAATTCCAAATTTAACTATGCTAAAACTGAAAAGAGACCTGATGCCGCTATCGGGGGCAGGTGTGAAAAAGCGAGGCCTTCCTTCCCTTCAAAGGCCCGGCCTTTACAGCCTCATCTATTAAACGGAACAATAAGGCCGGCTGGGGGACAAAATCCCCATGGGGGACACTTGACCGAAGCTTTGCGCCATCTGACCCTCAAGGACAACAATAAAACCTACTCGTGCAAAGCAAGCGTGCCCCCCATGGGGATTTTGTCCCCCAGCCGGTCATTTTTGTTACGGCCCGTTTTCCCGCCCCGCCGGAAAAACGCTTTCCCGTCAAAGGCCGGAACCCTGCTTTTGAAGGCGGCTTAATTGTAAAAATTAATTCCTAAGGATATAGTAAAGCTACCCATGAATAAAACAATAGCTATTGCCATGCCGGGGACCAGGGTTTATATGGTCGGCATTAAAGGAACCGGCATGTGCGCGCTGGCGGAACTTTTGGTTAACAGCGGCGTGCAGGTTAGCGGGTCGGACCGGGAAGAGGTTTTTTATACCGACGAAATTCTCAAAGCCCTCAATGTGTCCTACTACGAAAGTTTTGAGGAGGGGCATATCGGCGCCGGCATAGATCTGGTAATCTATTCGGCCGCCTATTCCTTTGAGACGAATCCCGAAATGGCCGAAGCCCGCCGCCGGGGCATTCCCATCCTCAGATATACCGATGCCCTGGGGGCCTATTCCGCGGCCTTTGATTCCTCGGGCATTGCCGGCGTCCACGGGAAAACCACTACCGCCGCTATGGCCGGCACCCTAATCCGGGGGGCGGGCCTGCCCGCGCGGATTCTCGCGGGAAGCGCCGTAAGCGGTTTCGGCGGCAGGTCAACCCTCAGCCTGGGGAATAAATATTTTGTGGCGGAAACCTGCGAATACCGGCGGCATTTTCTTTCTTTTCATCCCCGGCGCATCGTTTTAACCAGCGTGGAAAGCGATCACCAGGATTATTTCCCTACCTATTCGTCCATCCGGGACGCCTTTCTGGAATACGGCCGGCTTCTCCCCTCCGGGGGGGAGCTTATCTATTGCGCCGACGATCCCGGAGCCGCGGAGATCGCCGGAGCTTTGGACCGGGAAGGGCGGGGCATCCGGCTTATTCCCTACGGCTTTAGCGCGGCGGGCCCCTTCAGGATTCTGTCTTTTAAAACCGCCGGGGAAAGGACCTCTATGGACTTTGAGGGCTTCCCCGGAGAATTCCGGCTCCGGGTTCCCGGCAGGCACAGCGTCCTGGACGCGGCGGCGGCTTTGGCCTTGACCGATTCCCTGGTAAAAAATGAATACGCGGATACAGGGCATGGATGGGACGAAAAGAGGCGGGAAGGGGTACGCCAGGCCCTGGAAGATTTCCGGGGCTCCCGGCGGCGCTCAGAAATTGTCGGGGAAGCGGGGGGAATTTTGTTTATGGATGATTACGCCCATCATCCCACGGCTATTAGGACTACCCTGGAGGGTTTAAAGGATTTTTATCCCGGCCGGAGGCTTATCGTCAGTTTTATGTCCCATACCTATACCCGGACCGCCGCCCTTTTGGAAGATTTCGCCTCCTCCTTTGAAAAGGCCGACGCGGTGATCCTCCACCGGATCTACGCCTCCGCCCGGGAAGCCTATAACGGGGGCGTAACGGGGTTCACCCTTTTTGAAAAAACTAAAGCCCGCCATAACCGGGTTTATTATGCCGAGGAACCTGAAACGGCCCTGGGCCTGCTCAAGGACCTGCTGAGGCCGGGGGACCTTTTTCTGACCATGGGGGCGGGGGACAACTGGAAACTGGGAAAACTCCTTTTAAGCCGCTATGAAGGAGCCCTGTCTTGATAAGCATGACCGGTTATGGGTATAAAGAGTACCAAGATCAGGAACTGTCCCTCTCGGTGGAAATCAGGAGTTATAACAACCGTTTTCTTGAAATTTCCGTATTCCTTCCTTCTTATCTTTCAGCCCTGGAATCGGCGGTCCGGGATTATATCGCCTCCCGGTGCAGACGGGGCAAGGTGGAGTTGTATATACGCCTGAAAGAGCGGAACACGGATATTTCCGTCTCGGTAAACCAGGCGGCGGTCCGGGCCTACGGGGAGGCTGCCGGGATCCTGGCCCGGACCCTGGAAATTGACGAAAAGCCGACCCTCGGTCTGCTTTTGGGCCTGGAAGGGGTCCTGGAAATTGAAAAAAAACGGGACGATGAACGGTATTGGGCCCTTATTGAGCCGGTCCTCAGGGATGCCGCGGAACAGTTTGATGCCGCCAGAACCCGGGAGGGGAAACATACCGAAGAGGATATCCTCTCCCACATCGCTGTCCTGGAATCCTCAACGGAACTTATCCGCTCCCACGCCCCGGCCCTGGAAAATTCCATCCGGGAAAACCTGCGCTGCCGTTTTGCGGAACTCCTGGGAAATCAAATAGATGAAAACCGCGTCCTCGCGGAAACCGCGGTACTCCTGATGAAATATACTATTTCCGAAGAAATTTCCCGGCTCGCTTCCCACCTGGAAGAATTCCGGGCCGAACTTACCCGGAACCCGAGCCCCG
The DNA here is from genome assembly GCA_031288575.1 of Treponema sp. Classification (GTDB taxonomy): domain Bacteria; phylum Spirochaetota; class Spirochaetia; order Treponematales; family Breznakiellaceae; genus JAITRD01. The sequence continues at coordinate 5,780 of JAITRD010000170.1, forward strand.
GGAAAAAGCTTGATTTTCTCTGCCAGGAAATTAACCGGGAAATCAATACCATCGGCTCCAAAACGCCGGTTCTTGAGGTAAGCCGGGCGGTGGTTTCCATGAAGGACGCCCTGGAAAATGTCCGGGAACAGCTCCGGAACGTTGAGTAGGGAAAAGACCTATTTTTTATGCTTCACTATTCTTTATAATTCTATATACCACAAGTAATTAACAATTTCACATTTTACTATCTTGTTTTATTTTTCACTATATTTTATAGTTTTTTGTAAGCATATTGTAAGCATTCTAAAAATTTCCTGTAAGCACAAAAAAGGTGGATAAATTATGGGTGTTAATATTTGGATAAACAGGCGGAAAATATACCTGGATATTTATGTGAACGGGCAGCGCCGGCGGGAATCGCTGCATCTTTCCGTCCCGGATGATCCGGCTCAGAAAAAAGAAGTCATGCGCCTTGCCAATGCCGCGAAATCAAAGCGGGAACAGCAGATATTCTCCGGGGAATGGGCCTTGCTTGATCACATCGGAAGCCGGAGAACCCTGTATGCCTATCTGGAGGAAATGGCAAAAAGCCGGTTAAAAAATGACCGGGTGAACCGGGTATTAAAATATCTTAAAGAATATTCCGGCGGGCTGGTTATACAGATAGGGCAGGTAAACGAAAAATGGATACGGACGTTTCAGGAACACATGATCCGCGATACCGGCTTATCCCAGGCATCGGCGGCGAGCTATTCCCAGGCGGTCCGCATGGCCCTGAATCAGGCCGTCAGGGAAAACATCATCCCCCGCGACCCGGCGGCGGCGGTTAAGGCTATTCCCGTACCGGAATCCGATAAAGTATTTCTAAGCGGCGAAGAAATACAGAAACTGGCGGATACCCCCCTGGGCGGGAAGCTGGGGGCCGAGGTAAAACGGGCCTTTCTCTTTGCCTGTTTTACCGGGCTGAGGGTATCGGACTTAAAAACCCTGACCTGGGGCAGCATTGAACATAACCCCTTACAGATAATTAAACGGCAGAAAAAGACGGATAAAAAGGTCTTTATTCCGTTGCATGAAACCGCCTGGAAGATAATCAATGACGGTTCAATACATGCCCATACGGAGCCGGTATTTCCCCGGCTGGGAGCCATTAAAGACCGGGTGAATGTCTATCTGGTTAAGTGGGCGGA
>JAITRD010000249.1 GCA_031288575.1 Treponema sp.
AAAAACCTATTGAAAGAAAATATAAGGGCGGATATGCTCTTTTATAGTAAAAATGTTTATGATTGTATTATGGAGGGTATCAATGACTGACCATAACGATATTTCCGGTACTTCGGAAGGGGCGGTTTATATCAACCACCAGGAGGGCTTAGGCCGGGTATTAAATAACGCCAAGCTTTATGTCAAGTTACTCAACAAATTTAAAACCGATACAAACTATGACGAGCTTCAGGAAACCCTTAAGGGGGGGGATTATGAAAAAGCCCAGGCCCAGGCCCATACCGTTAAAGGAATTGCCGCCAATTTATCCCTTCCGGAACTTTTTAAGCAATCCCTGGAATTGGAAACCCAAATAAAAGCCCGGGCGGTTAATCCCGAAAGTGTTGAATCCTTTAAAGTTTGTTTTAAAGAAACCCTTGCCGCGGTGGATAAGGTAATAGCCCAATATGGCGGGTAATGATAACCGGAACATCCCCACGGTTCTTGTGGTCGATGATGTGGACATGAATGTCATGATCCTCGAAGAGATCCTCAAGGATAGTTATCATATTATTACCGCGGGAAACGGGGTGGAGGCCCTGAATGTCCTGCATAGCACCGAGATACTGCCCAAGATCATCCTTCTGGATGTATTTATGCCCGAGATGAACGGCTATCAGATGTTGGAAATCATGAAGGCCGATAACGCGCTAAAGCGCATCCCGGTCATTTTTATTACCACCTCTGATTCGGAGAGCGAGGCCCTTTCCGCCGGGGCGGTGGATTTTATTTCCAAGCCCTTCCTGCCGGAGATCGTAAAACTGCGGGTAAAAAACCAGATTGAACTAAAAAATTACAGCGACAGCCTGGAGGAGATGGTGGCGGAAAAGGCCGCCGAGATCACCTCCACCCTGGACAATATGCTCCAGGCTATGGCGAACATTATCGAATACCGCAATCTTGAGTCGGGCAGCCATGTAAAACGGACCCAGTTTTTTTCCAAGGCCCTGATAGACCATATCATAAAAACCTCTTCGGATTATGCCGATGAACTGCGGAAATTGGAACCGGACATTATTGTAAAGTCCGTGGCCCTCCATGACGTGGGCAAGATCGGCATTCCCGATAAGATCCTCCTGAAACCGGGCAAACTGGATCCGGAGGAATTTGAGATCATGAAGACCCATACCACCATAGGGAAAAACATCATTGAGTCCATCCTGACCCACAGCGACGCTATTTATCTGAAACACTGCCGGGATATTTGTTATTGCCACCATGAACGGTTTGACGGGAAGGGCTATCCCCAGGGGCTGGCGGGCCTCAATATTCCCCTCTCCGCCCGGATTGTTTCCCTGGTTGATGTTTACGACGCCCTGGTCTGCGCCCGGGTATATAAGGCGGCCTTTTCCTATGAAGAAGCCATGCGGATCATCAGCGAAGGCCGGGGCACCCAGTTCGATCCCCTCCTTACCGACGCGGTTGTTGAAATTCAAGAAACCTTTGAAAAAATTTCCCGGCAGAACCAGTAGAAATTCCTTCGCTGAATTTCCTATTGGAGCGCGGTCATCCGGGCGTAGAGGCCGCCTGTTTGAAGCAACTCTTCGTGGGTTCCCCCTTCGGTAACCGCCCCTTCCTCCAGCACGAGGATCTGCGATGCCCGCCGCACCGTGGACAGACGGTGGGCAATCACAATAATAGTCCGGGAACCGGCCAGATTATCGATGGCCCGCTGGATTTCCTGTTCCGTTTCCGTATCCACCGCTCCGGTGGCCTCGTCAAGCACCAGGATGGGGGTGTTCCGCAGGATGGCCCGGGCAATGGCGATCCGCTGTTTTTGGCCCCCGGAAAGGCGTATCCCCCGTTCCCCTACCAGGGTGTCGTAACCCGCCGGCATGGCACTGATAAAACCGTCCGCATAGGCCGCCTGGGCCGCCTTTTTGATTTCCCCGAAGGATGCGCCCGGGGAACCATAGGCGATATTCATTGCGATGCTGCCGTTAAATAAAAAGGTATCCTGCAATACCATGGAGATATTGCTGCGGAGGGAATTCAGGGTAAGATCCCGGATATTATGATTGTCCAAAAAGATGTTTCCCTCCTGGGGATCATAAAACCGTTCCAGCAGGGAAAGAATAGTGGTTTTGCCTACCCCGGTGGGCCCCACGATGGCCAGCATCTCCCCGGATTTTGCCAGGAAGCTTACATCCCTCAGTACGGTTTCATCATCGTTTCCATATTGGAAAGTAACATTCTGAAAGCGCACCTCCCCTTTACAGGTCTTTAAGCGCAGGGCATTCGGAGCCTCCCGCACATCGGATTCGGCGTCCAGGAGTTCAAAGACCCGGATTGCCCCCGCGTAGGTTTGCTGCACATCCTCCGCAAGCCGGGTTAGGGTTGCCAGGGGCTGGTAAAAGAGGCTCAGGTACATGACAAAGCCCACCACGTCCGACAGGGGCATATTCCCCCGGTTTGCCATCAGCCCTCCCAGGCCCACGACAATGACGGTTCCCAGGGAAGTAAGGAGTTCTATCCCCGGATGGTACAAGCCGGAGGCGATATTGGCCCGGATATTGACCTGGGCATATTCTTTGGTCCGTTCCCCCATCCTGAGGACCTCATTTTCCTCCTGGGCAAAGGTTTGAATCTCCTTAATTCCCGAAAGGTTGTCCTGCAGGGCCCCGCTAAGGCTGCCCAGGACCTTTTGGTTTATCATAAAAAGGGGCCGCACTTTTTTCGAAAAGAGGGTGCTTACCATAATAACAAAGGGTACCGGAATGAGGGTAAGCAGCGCCAGGCCGGGATTAATGATGATGAGCATTACCGCGACCCCTAAAACCACCAGAATGTTGGACATAAAATCCGGCAAAGCATGGGCGATGAGGATCTCAAATTGCCGGGTGTCATTGACAATCCGGCTCAAAAGTTCTCCCGTCTGCCGGTTATGAAAGAATTTCAACGAAAGGGACTGGATTTTATTGTATACCGTTAGGGTTAATTCGGGGACAAAGGTCCACGCGGCCAGATGGCTTACGGCGATGCTTAAAAACCGGCAGACCGCCCGGACAAGGTAGGCGGCGATCAGGATGACCGCAAAGGACAGAATCTGGCGGTCCTCTATGGAGGAACCGGGGGTCAAAGCCCTCGTAAGGCGCCGCACGACTTCGGGAGTAGCCAAATTGAGTAAAGCCGCTCCAATAATGCCCAGGGTGGCCAGGAGTAGGGTACCCCAATGCTTCCGTGCCATCCGCAGCAGCCGCAGTATTAAAATCATGATTATTATCCCCCAGAGTATAAAAGTTATTGCGGATAGATTACAAGCCATTATTGCGGGCCCCCAGGAAAGTCTGCCGAAGAACCGGCTGTACATTTGTGTCCTTTTGCCGCTAGACTTTTTGTATGCTCACCGATGCCCATTGCCATCCCTGGGATCTCGCCGGTTTTTTCCCCGGCGCGGAGGGGGAATTACGCCGTCTTGGGGCGGCCTGCGCGGCAAGTTCCGGGAACCGGAGGGATTTTTCCTATCATGAAGGCCTGGCCCGGGAGGGAAGGCTGCCCCTGATACT
>JAITRD010000307.1 GCA_031288575.1 Treponema sp.
TGGCAGATCTCAAGGGCCGCCTCCTTGAGCATCCCCTCCCGGCCGGTTTTGGCGAGGTAATCGTCAATGGCGGTCCTGAGGGCCTTATCCCCCAAAACGGAACAGTGGATCTTATATTCAGGAAGCCCCCCCAATTTTTCCACCAGGTCTTCGGGCCGGATGTTATAGGCTTCCTGGATACTCATACCCTTGATGGTTTCGGAGAGCATACTCGTAGAGGCGATGGCGCTGGCGCAGCCGTAGGTTTTCCACCGCACGTCAATGATGATATCGTCTTTTATTTTAAGGAGCATCAGCATCTGATCCCCGCATTTGATGTTTCCCGTCTGTCCCCGGGCATCGGCGGGAAAAGTTGACTCGTCCCCCATCAGCACATTCCGGGGATTCGTAAAATGGTCTTTAACCGTATCTGAATATAGCCAGTCAGACATATTTTCTCCTTACTTAGGATGCCAGGGTTGACATGGCCCGCAGCCGGGCAATGATGGGCGGGACCGTTTCTATTATATAATCAATATCCTCGGCGGTAATCCCCCATCCCAGGCTAAACCGGATGGAACCATGGGCCAGTTCGGGCCCTACTCCGATGGCCATAAGCACATGGGAAGGTTCAAGGCTTCCGGACGCACAGGCCGAGCCGGTGGAGGCCTCTATGCCCATAATGTCCATGGAGAGGAGGATGGATTCCCCCTCGGCGCCGGGGAAGGATACATTCAGCGTATTGGGAAGCACGTCCTCCGGGTGGCCGTTGATTTTGATGTTCGGCACCCTTTCCCAAAGGCCGTCCCGGAGCCTGTCCCGCAGGGCGCGGATCTCCCTGCCGTAGACATCAATATCCTGCGCCGCCAGGGCCGCGGCCTTCCCGAAACCCAGGATGCCGAGATTGTTGTAGGTCCCCGCCCGAAACCCGTCCTCCTGATGCCCTCCCTGGATGAGGGGGAAAAGGGGCGCGCCCTTGCGCACATAAAGGGCGCCGATCCCTTTGGGGCCGTAAATCTTATGGGCCGACATGGTCAGGTAATCCACCCCCAGTTCCCGGACATTAAGGGGAATTTTTCCCGCCGCCTGCACCGCATCGGTATGCACCCATGCCCCGGAAGCCTTGGCAAGGGCGGCAATTTCCCGGATGTCCTGGATAGTCCCGATTTCGTTATTAGCCATCATCACCGAAACCAGGAGGGTTTTTTCGCTTAGGGCATCCTTATAGGCCGCAAACTCTATCTTCCCGCAGGCATCCACCGGCAGGAAGGTGACTTTAAAACCCAGGGTTTGCAGAAAGGCCGCAGAATTGAGCACGCAGGGGTGCTCGATGGCGGTGGTGATAATCTCGGTCCGCCCCTCGGCAAGGACCCTGCCGTCGGCCCCGGAAGCAAGCCGCCGTATGGTCTGGAAAACCGTATTGTTCGATTCGGACCCCCCGGAGGTAAAGATTATGTCCTCCGCGGGCGCTCCCAGGAGTTCCCCCACAAAACGCCGGGCTTCCTCAACCCGGGCATGGGCCAGGCGGCCAGAGGCATGCATACTTGAAGCGTTGCCATATATTTCAAAATCCTCGATCATAGCGGCCTTAACTTCCTTTTTTAAGGGAGTAGTGGCGTTGTAATCAATATAGACTTGCCGTTCGGTCATCTTATCCTCCTTATACTTACTAATATACTCATATTTATAATCTATTTTCTTTTTTTTTGCAATTCCTATATTTCCGATATATATACAAAGATATAAAACATTCTTCGCCCCAATTCACTCTAGCAAAAAGGACTATAATTAAGATATACTACTTCCCCTTGGTTTCCAATGGGGCAGTAAGGAGTTTTAACCTATGGCATTGATACGGCATCCTGATTCGGGGCTTTTGATCGGAGCAGGGGAAGCTATACCGCTTAACGAAGATGATCCCGGCCTGAATGACAGCCTGCTGGATAAGGCCCTGGAAGGCATGATCCTCTCCGCCTCGGGATGGCGGGGCATATTCGCCCCCGGGGGAGACGGGGAGAGCCCCGCCGGGGAAATAACGCCGGCACACCGGGTCATTGTTTCCGCCGGGGCCGGAGTTTTTGCGGAATATCTAAAAAAGGTCTGGAACACGGAACACCCGGTAATTATTGTCGGCATGGATACCAGGCCCACCGGGGGGGCCATTGCGGACGGGATGATCCGGACCTTTATTGCCCGGGGCTGCCGGGTCCGTTTTGCCTTTATTACGGCGGCTCCGGAAATCATGGCCTATGCCCGGAGCCTTCCGGAGGATGACGGCTGCGGCAATGCCCAGGGTTTTGTGTATATCTCCGCAAGCCACAACCCCGTAGGCCATAACGGCCTTAAATTCGGCCTTACCGACGGGGGGGTATTGCCGGGGAAGGAAGCGGGAATTCTTATCGACTGTTTCCGGGCCCGCATGGCCGGCCCGGGCCGGATTTCCGAAGCCGCCGCGGCGATAAACCGGGCGGACAGAACCGAGGTGGAAAAAGTCTATGCCGGGGCAACCCGGATTAAACAGGCGGCCTGCGGGAGCTATTTCCGCTTTACCCGGGAAGTAACGGCGGGAACGGCGGACAAAGCCGGGCAGGACCGGCTTTTTGACGCCATAGCCCGGAGCATCCGGGAACATCCCCTGGGGCTCGTTATCGACTTTAACGGTTCCGCCCGGACCCTTTCCATAGACCGGGAGTTTTTTGCTTCCCTGGGCATCCGCGGTTTTTACCTTAACGATAAACCCGGGGAAATTGCCCACCGGATTGTTCCCGAAGGGGAATCCCTGGAACCCTGCCGCCGTTACCTGGAAGAAATTCACCGGAAGGACCCCTCGGTAATTATCGGATATGTGCCGGACTGTGACGGGGACCGGGGAAACCTGGTTTTTTGGGACGAAGGGGCAAAACAGGCCCGCAGCCTCGAAGCTCAGGAGGTTTTTGCCCTGGCCTGCGTTTCGGAATTAGCCCACCAGGTTTGGGCCGGGGAATTAACCTACGATAACAGGGGAAACGCCATGAATAAGGCTGCCCTGGCGGTTAATGATCCCACTTCGATGCGTATCGACCGGATCGCCAAGGCCTTTGACGTTTCGGTATTCCGGGCGGAGGTGGGGGAAGCCAATGTGGTGAGCCTTGCCCGCAAACTCCGGGAAAAGGGCTATAAGGTGCGCATCCTCGGCGAAGGCTCCGCCGGGGGAAACATCACCCATCCCGCGGCGGTGCGGGACCCCGTCAATACGGTGATGGCCCTCATAAAACTCCTCACCCTCCGCAGCGTTGACGCAAAGAAGGGCCTTTTTGAGCTTTGGTGCAGCCTTTCGGACAAAACCGAAGTCTACCGGCCGGATTTTTCCCTTTCCGACATTATCGCGTCCCTTCCCGCCTTTATCACCACCGGCGCCTATACCCCGGAGGCGCTGCTGCGGGTCAAAACCGCCGATCACGGGCTGCTTAAAAGCCGCTACCAGCGGGTATTCCTGCGGGAATGGGAGGCGCGGAAGGAGTTCCTCCGGAGCCGTTACGGCATATGCGGATGGGAAGGGGCGGCTTATACCGGGACGGAAGAAAAGCGGGGCCTTGCGGATTTCGGCGAGGCGGGCCGGGGGGGGCTCAGGATCATCTTTACCAATAAAGCGGGGAACGAAACCGCCGCAATCTGGATGCGGGGTTCCGGGACCGAACCGGTATTCCGGATAATGGCGGATACGGAAGGCCCGGATAAACGGGCGGAACGGGATCTTATCGAATGGCAGCGCCGTATGGTTACCGAAGCCGATAATCAGGCGGTTTAGTTTAGTATTGAGGGAGGCCTAGCAGTATGGGTGTACGGGGAGAAGTGTTTTCTATCACGGTAGCGTTGGCGAACAGGACTTATTTTTTTAATGTTAAAGAAAACCGCCTGGGGGATCTTTATCTGAATATTGTGGAAAGCAAAAACCGGGAATCGGGGGGCTTTGAACGGCAGTCGGTGATTCTCTTTGCGGAGGACCTCCCGGAATTTCTTAAGGGTTTTGAAGAATCCCTCCGGGTTATGGATAAGGCAAGCCGGGAAAAACGCCGTAAAAACAACGATCCCGGCCTTTACCGGGACGGCAAAGACCGGGAGGAAAACCCGGCCGGGGCGCCGGGAAAGGGAAAACGGGTAATCCTCAAAAGCGGCAGGACCAGGACAAAGGCAAGGGAAGAAAAAGACGGCGGAACAAAAGCCCAGTCCCGCAAGCCCCGGCAGGTAAGGGCGGTACGCCGGGAAAAGTAATCCGCCGCTTTGCCACGGAACTGGGGCCGGGAAAACCGGGGCCCCCCGGAAGTTAATGAAGGACGAAACTTTTCCGCTGTATGGGGGAAGGCCCGTAACGGGCTATCTTTTCCCGGTGTTCCCTGGTGGGGTAGCCCTTGTGTTTCTCATAGCCGTACACCGGGTAGAGCCAGGAATAGCGTTCCATCATACGGTCCCGGGCGGTTTTAGCCAGGATGGAAGCGGCCATTACCTCGGGAACGATGCTATCCGCCTTAACCAGGGCCCGGCAGGGGACGGGCAAAGCCGGGACATAAAGGCCGTCAATCACCGCTTCCAGCGTATCCGGGGGGATTTTTCCGGGGGCGGTTTCCCCGATCGCCCCGGGGAAGGCCAGGGCCATGGCGCGGAAGGCCCGTTCCATTGCCAGGAGGCTTGCCCTGAGGATGTTGATTTCGTCAATTTCCGCGGCCGAAGCCCACCCGATGCCCCAGGCGGAGGCCTTTTCATAAATAAGGATCCGGGCGGCCTCCCGTCCGGAAGGGGTAAGTTTTTTAGAATCCCTAAGAAACTCCCGGGGGAAATCCCCGGGGAGTATTACCGCGGCGGCGCAAACAGGGCCGGCCAAAGGGCCCCGTCCCGCCTCGTCAAGGCCGCATACCATCTATTTTTTTATCACATCCAGAATTTGCCGCAATTCCGGATCCTGGACGTAGTATTGAAGCTCCAGTTCTTCGGAACTAAGCCCGACAAGCTCATGGCTCAGGTAATGGATCCACATATCCTCGTCACCCACAGATAATTCGTGCTTGCGGCACCAATAATCGGGCTGAAAGGGAAGCTGAACCGCCTTATCGTAAAAATACTTATAATCGTGCACCGCTATCTTGAGATCCTGCCGGGGAATGCCCTTTGCCAGGATAATCTCCGCCAGATGATTGACGGTACGGCCCGAATCAAAGATATCGTCTACCAGGAGGACCCGGTCCCCCACCCGGAGATGCTCCGGCGCGTAGGTCCAGCCTTCCACCATAATTTTACCGGACTCCCGGACATCCGTATAGGAGCGGGCCACCACCGCGGCATAATACACCGGCCGCCCCCCCTTGCGGACCACCTTAAAGTATTCACTAATCACATTGCCAAGGTAGGCGCCTCCCCGCAGGGACACATAAATGACATCCGGGACAAACCCTTCGCTGTAGATACGGTGGGCTAATTTTAGCGCGTTGTTTCGTACCATATCGTAGGGAAGAAATTCCTTATTCATAGGCCCATTTTACCAATATAAGGGAGGCTTTGCTACCGTCCGAAAATCCGGGGTTCCCGTGTTTAAAAAAGAGGAGCCTCCTGAAAAGGCCCTAAGCCTTTGGGGGCCTAAAAAAACCGAAAAGGCTGCCGCAAAATCCCCCGACGATATGGGCAAATTCGGAAATATTATTGGAACTAAAGGAAGCAAAAAGCTCCCGCCCCAGATAGAGGACCAGGATCAAAAGAAAGGTCAGGGGGATCTCCCCCTTATTAAAGTTGGTAAAGGATGCCAGGAGGATCATCATAAAAACCACCCCGGAGGCCCCCAAAAGGGCGGTCGGGAAAAAGGCGATATTCAAGAGCCCCGTTACCAGCGCCGTCAGGGCGATCATAAGAAGGAGGGAAAGGGAACCGTAGGTTTCTTCCAAAATAGGGCCGATAAGGAGAATAATAGAAAAATTGGACACTAAATGGGTCCAATTGGCATGGCCCAGCACATGGGTAAAGAGGGTCAGCCAGTCCCGGAATAAAGAAGGGGAAAACCCGCCCTTTCCCGGAACCACAAACCAGGTTTCGGTCAGGGAGGGAAACAGGGTCTGGGAAAAAATGAGGACCGCCGTGCTGACGAAAGTAAAGGTAAGTACCGTGGGGGCGTTATATTTAATCCGCATCTTGCCCCCTACCAGGAAAGCTGGCCCTTAAGATCAAGCTCTACCGGGCAATGATCCGAACCCTGAACTTCGGACCGTATGCCCGTCCCCGATATTTGGGGCAAAAAAGAGCGGTCCACGCAGTGATAGTCGATCCGCCACCCTACATTCCGTTCCCGGGCATTCATCCTGTAGGACCACCAACTGTAATGGTTTGGTTCCCCCTCGTGAAAATGGCGGAAGGTGTCGATATAACCCGCTCCGGTAAAGGCATCCATCCAGGCCCGTTCTTCCGGCAGGTAGCCGGCGTTTCCCTCGTTTTCCTTGGGCCGGGCCAAATCAATGGGGGTATGGGCAATATTATAATCCCCGCAAAGCACCAGGTGCCGCCCCCGGCTTACCAGCCGGTCGCAGAGCTCCAATATCGCGGCGCAGAAACCAAGTTTATACCCAAGCCGGGCGCCGGCGTCCTGGGAATTGGGAAAATAGGCGCATATAAGCACAAAATCCTTAAAATCCGCCTGCAGCACCCGTCCCTCGTCATCAAATTCACTTATCCCCAGAGGTTTAAGCTCCAGGGGTTCCTTTTTGCAATACAGGGCAACCCCGGAATAACCCGCCTTTTTAGCGCTCGCCCAATAGGAAAAATAGGGGTTTCCCTCTTTATCCCGGGGATGTAAAAGATCCTCCGAAAGCTGTGCCGGGCGGGCCTTGGTTTCCTGGATGCAGAGAAAATCCGCCGACTCCTCCCGCACCCAGGGAACAAAATCGCGCTTTTCCACCGCCCGTATTCCGTTAACATTCCACGATAAAATCCGCATTGATACCAGTATAAGTCCCCAGGGCAGGTAATGACAAGGCAAAACACCCATTGTTTCATTAATCATTTTTGGATATTCTTATAAAGAATCCTATGTCAGTACGGGAAAAACGCGGTACAGCTACGGTTGTCAAAAAAGAAGAAAAACTCAAAGAACCGGAAGAATTTAAGATTGTTCTTTTAAACGATCACTATACTACCATGGAATTTGTGGTGGAAATATTGATACTGGTGTTTCACAAGGCCAGGGACGAGGCAAACCGTATTATGATGAAGGTGCACCTCAGCGGCCGGGGCACCGTAGGAATTTATCCCTGGGACATTGCCCATACCAAGGTGAATCAGGTCCATCTTCTCGCCCGGAAACATGGCTACCCCTTACGCTGCATTATTGAGCCCTTATAAAACGGAGCCGGGCCGGGCCTATTTTGCTTTTGGGTAATAAAATAGTATATATAGATATAGAGGGGAAGGGATTTTCTTAAAACATTTGTAGAAACCAGAATTTTTGTTTAAATTTAAAGGAATGGGAGTATTAATATGAAAATCAGCGGTCATGTACAGGCGATTATCAATGCCGCCTATAATGAGGCCAAGGTACGGAATCATGAGTACCTGACCCCTGAACATATCCTTTACGCGGCGCTGGCCTTTGACGAAGTGCAGGGCATCCTTAGCGCCTGCGGCGCCAACCTGGATCAGCTCAAAAACGGAATGGAGAATTATTTTGATCAGAAGGTCCCTATCCTGGACGATACCGAGCCGACCCAGACCGTGGGATTCCAAAGCGTGATTGAGCGGGCGGTTCTCCAAAGCCAGTCATCCCAGAAGGAAATGCTGGACGTGGCGGATATCCTGGTGTCCCTCTATGACGAGGAACGGAACTTCTGCGCCTATTATCTGCGGAAAGTCGGGGTTAAAAGGTATGAGCTCCTCAATCTTCTCTCCCATGGATTTGACGGCGATAATGAACAGCCCTATTCCTTTCATAAAAATTCTTCAAGAACCCCCGGTGAGGGGGAAGAAAACGGAAAAGACGGCGGAGGCGACGAAGACGTTGCGGAGGCGGGCCAAAAGGCTAAAACAAATAAGCGGAGCGCCTTGGAACGGTATGCGACGGAACTCACCGCCCTGGCCCGGGAAGGCCGGCTGGAACCGGTCATAGGCAGGGAAGCGGAACTGGACCGGACCATCCAGGTGCTTTGCCGGCGGCTTAAAAACAACCCCGTCCATGTGGGGGATTCGGGGGTTGGAAAGACCGCCCTTACCGAAGGGCTGGCCCAGCGTATCGTCGCCGGGAATATTCCCCCCACGCTGAAGGATTTTACTATCTATTCCCTGGATATGGGAGCCCTGGTGGCGGGGACCAAATACCGGGGGGACTTTGAGGAACGGGTTAAACGGGTAGTGGAGGAAATTCTTAAAAAAGAGCGGGCCATCCTTTTTATCGACGAAATTCACACCCTGGTAGGGGCGGGCTCCGTGTCCGGGGGTGCCCTGGACGCGTCGAATCTTCTTAAGCCCGCCTTAACCTCCGGAAAGATCCGCTGTATCGGTTCAACGACCCATGAGGAATACGGAAAATTTTTCGACAAAGACCGGGCCCTTTCCCGGCGTTTTCAGAAAATTGACATTGCCGAACCCAGTGAGGGGGATGCCATCCTGATCCTCCAGGGGCTTAAATCCAAATATGAAGAGTACCATAAAGTCCGGTACAGTGATGAAGCGCTGGAGGGGGCGGTACGGCTTTCCGCCCAGTTTATCACCGAACGGCGGCTTCCGGACAAGGCCATAGACGTAATCGACGAGGCCGGCGCCTTTGCCCGCATTGAGGCATATAAAAAGGCGGCCTTTGAGAAGAAAAAGGCCGACGAAGAGGCCGCTTTAGCGGAAAAAACCCGCCGCCTGGGAAACCGGGATGCCGGGGAAAACCTTACCGGAAGCACCCTGTCGCCGGATCTGTATTTTGAGCCCCAGCTTTTCTTCAATATCGGGGAAAAGGGCCGCGAAGGGGGAACTGAAGGGGTGGCCCCCCCGGAAACAGAAGCGCCTGTTGAAATCGGCCTTCCCCTGATAGAGACCGTGGTGTCCCGGATTGCCCGGATACCGGAACGGTCCGTGGGGGAAAGCGAAAAGGACAAGCTCCGCACCTTGGAAGAGCGCCTTAAAAAGCGCATCTTTGGCCAGGATGAGGCGGTTAAAGCGGTGGTGCAGGCGGTTAAACGGTCCCGGGCGGGTTTTCGGGACGAAAATAAGCCGGTGGCAAATTTCCTTTTTGTGGGTCCCACCGGGGTCGGCAAAACCGAATTGGCCCGCAGCCTGGCGGATATCCTGGGGGTCTCCATGCACCGCTTTGATATGAGCGAATACCAGGAAAAACATACCGTGTCCCGGCTTATCGGTTCACCCCCGGGTTATGTGGGGTACGAAGAGGGGGGGCTCCTGACCGACGCTATCCGCAAACAGCCCCACGGGGTGGTCCTTTTGGATGAAATCGAAAAAGCCCACCCGGATATCTATAACATTCTCCTTCAGATTATGGATTACGCTACCCTCACGGACAATAACGGCCGGAAGGCGGATTTTCGGAATGTGGTCCTTATTATGACCAGTAATGCCGGCGCCCGGGATATCGGGAAGAGCCTTATCGGGTTCGGGGAAAGGAACATCGATGAATCGGCGGTCGACGGGGCGGTGGAAAGGATCTTTACGCCGGAATTTAGAAACCGCCTGGACGGGGTCATCCGCTTTGGTCACCTCTCCAGGGACATCATGGCCTCCATAGTCCGTAAAGAGCTGGATGTTTTTAAAGCCCAGTTAGCGGAAAAGAAGGTAACCCTGGAAATTGACGGCTCCTGTGTGGATCACCTTGCCGAAGATGGATATAGCCGGGAATTCGGCGCCCGTAATGTGGGACGGATTATCGAGGACAAGATCAAATCCTTCTTTGTGGATGAGGTGCTTTTCGGGCGTTTGAGCGAGGGGGGAACCGCCCGGGTTACCTGGAAAGACGGGGAATACCGGGTTATCATACCCGAGGCGGCTGAGCCTTTTTCCTGCCCGAAAAAATACTCCTGTTCCCAAGAGGGGGGTATGAAGGTTTTATGAGGAACCGGCTCCGTTCAGGACCCGATCCGGATTTTCCTTATCTGACTGAACAAATGCGCTTTTCCTTTCCTCCGCCGGAGAGGAGTCCCGAAAGCATTGTGGCGGTGGGGGGCAATCTCTCTCCGGGGATGCTTTTATCCGCCTATGAACAGGGAATTTTCCCCTGGTTTAATTCCGGGGATCCTATCATTTGGCAGTCCCCGAATCCCCGGTTTGTGATTTTCCCGGAAAAACTCCATGTATCCCGTTCCATGCGGAAGGTTCTGAGGCAAAAACAATTTGAAGTTACCCTGGACCGGGATTTTCCCGGGGTAATCAGCGGCTGCGCAAAAATTTACCGTCCCGGCCAGTGCGAACAGGGACCGGCGGGAACCTGGATTACCCCCGATATTATCGAAGCTTACACGGAACTGCATAACCTGGGATGGGCCCATTCGGCGGAAAGTTACCGGGACGGAAAACTGGCCGGGGGCTGTTACGGGCTCAGGCTGGGAAGGGTCTTTTTTGGCGAATCCATGTTCGCCCGGGAACCTAACGCCTCCAAGGCCGCTTTTCTTACCCTGGCGGCGCTCCTTTTTGCCGACGGAGTAGCCTTTATCGACTGCCAGATCCCAAGCGATCACCTTCGTTGCCTGGGGGGGGAAGAAATGGAGCGGAAGGATTTCCTTGCCCTGCTTAAAGAAACCCTTAAAGAGCGCACTCTCCCCCCGGCGGAACCGGATGTCCTGGACCGCCGGGGCAACTGGGGGGCGTATAACTATTTTTCATAAGGCCGGATTCAGGCTTCCCGTAAAAAAGCGATATAGCCCTTATAGGTGGTATAGAGGTCTATCTTGCTGATCACCTCAAAGGGGGAATGCATAGAAAGCACCGGGACGCCGCAGTCGAGTACCTCCACCCCTAATTTAGCCACAAAAAGCGCTATGGTTCCTCCGCCTCCCTTATCCACCCTGCCTATGTCCCCGAATTGCCAGCGGATCTTGTTTTTATTGAGCAGGGCCTGTACTTTTTGGCAGAATTCGGCGTTGGCTTCGCTGCCGCCGTATTTTCCGCCCCGGCCGGTGTATTTAGTCAGGACCATGCCCTTGCCAAACCAGGAGGAGGTTTTTTTGTCATAAACCGAATCGTAATTGGGATCGTAGGCGGCGCTCACATCCGCGGAGAGCATGAAAGAAGAAGCCAAACAGCGGCGTAACTTGATATCCGAATAATGATCCAAGGTCCTGGAACACAAATAGGCGGTAAAATTTTCAAAGAACCGGGATTGAATGCCGGTATTCCCCACGGAGCCGATTTCCTCCTTATCCGTTAAAAGGCAGACCAGGGTTTTTTCCGGGGGCGGAGAATCCGCCAGGGCCAGGATCGAGCGGATGGCGGCATAGGCGCAGCAACGGTCGTCGTGGCCGTACCCGCCTACCATGCTCCGGTCCAGGCCGACATCCCTGGTTTTGCCGGCGGGGACAAATTCTATTTCCGCGCCGGAAAAATCCTCCTCTACCATGCCGTACTTTTCATGGAGCAGTCCCATAAGCTTAAGCTTAACCCGCTCCTTAGCTTTTTCATCCCGAAAAGGTTCGGACCCCGCAAGAATATTGAGGTCCTCCCCGTCAAAAAATTCGGAAGCTTTTTTCTGCATCTGATCCCGAGCCAGGTGGGGCAGGAGATCCGTTACCGTAAACACCGGGTCTCCCGGGTCTTCACCAACGCAAATCCGGAACTTTTCTCCGTCCTTCCTGACAACGGTCCCGTGCATGGCCAGGGGAATGGTGGTCCACTGGTAATACTTAATCCCCCCGTAATAATGGGTATCAAAAAAAGCAAACCCCGAATCTTCATAAAGGGGATTGGTTTTAAGATCAATCCGGGGAGAGTCCACATGGGCGCCCACAATATTCATCCCCTCCTCCAGGGGCCTCCCGCCGATAACGGCGCAAACCAGGGATTTCCCCTTGATATTCTGGTATACCTTCGCCCCGGCCCGCAGTTTTCCCCCCCCATCACCCAGGCTCTCAACCTCAACGAATCCCTTTTGCTTGAGCATGTCCACGCATAAACCGGTAAACTCCCGTTCAGTCTTTCCCTTATCTAAAAAATCCTTATACCCCTCGGCGAATTCCCGCGTTTCCCCAAGCTCCTCCGGGGAAACGGTATCCCAGCAATTTTTGATGTCGAAAAACAATTCTTCCGAAAGCCGCTGCCCTTCGGTCTTAGCGTCCTCTTTATCCCTTGAGCTGCCCATATACACTCCTTTTCCCGCTATCCGGATATATTACCGCATCATATCATGGCCCCCTGCTTTTATCAATTCTTTTACGGACAAGAAGGATTTACTATGGTATAATAATCTATAATTAATTATAATATTAGCGGCTTTAAGGAAATTGGCGGGCCTTGCTTATTTATGCTGCAATTAGTTAATAATTCCCTTGGGGCAGTTTCTGGGATCCGACCGGAGTTTTTTATTATTTTTTAAGGAGTTTTTATGTATAAATGGGGGAAAATTATCGCTTTTTCCTTGGTTATGGTGCTGGGAAGCCTTATTCCGGCCTTTTCCCAGAGCAATCCCTTGGACGAATTGCAGGGCAGCGCAAATGAATTTGTGGAGAGCATCGCCAAATCGCTGCCCTTTAATTCAACCCTAGGGCTTAACTGGTCCGACGCGTATATCGGGCAATTAATTGGGGCGCCGCCCCATTTCGGTTTCGGCGTTTCTCTGGGAATTACCACCATCGATTTAGGCACCGTTAAAAAACTGATGAACAAATTTGGTATGTCCTCAATTGACCTAAATAAAATGCCCCTGCCCGGATATACCGCGGATGCGCGGCTCGGGGGATTTGTACTTCCCTTTGACTTTGGCTTTAAATTCGGCATGCTGCCGGGTTTGGGGATAGGGGATGATTTTAAACTTGATTATATGCTTTTAGGCGGGGATATCCGTTACGCCCTGCTGGAGGGAAAGGGGCCGCTTCCCAAAATATCCGTAGGCTTCGGGATAAACTATTTGCGCGAGGGCATTCGGGCATCCATAGGGAGCGGAACAGAATTTTCCTTTGTGACGCCCGATGGGCAGCCCCCCCATACCCTGAAATTAGAAGCCGCGGATGTGGGCTTATCCTGGTCAAGTACCGTTTTCGACCTTAAAGCGCAGGTCTCGAAATCTTTTTTAATAATTACCCCCTATTTAGGATTGGGAGGCAGTTTTGCCCTCTCGAAAATCGGATACGGCGTAGAAAGCAGCAACTTAACATATGACGGAACCGGCATTGACGACAAAACGTTAAATGAGATTTTGGATGCCCTAAAACAGGCGGGAATCGAAGGAATTGACATTGACGGCTACGGATTTTCGTCAACCTATAAAACGAGGGGATGGGGCATCCGGGCATTCGGTGGTTTTTCCGTTAATATGCTGGCGGTCAAATTGGATCTGACGGGAATGTTTAATTTTCTGGATCTCAACTATGGGGCCAGCTTGGGCATCCGGTTCCAATTATAGGCCGGTAAATCCGCCGGGCCTCGCGGGCGCCCCCGGGCAGCCTTATAATTGGGAGATTGCCAAAACCAGTTCAACCTCGGAGATGCTTATGCCCAGGCGGGCCGCAATAACATTGGAGGAAAAGCCGGCCCGGGCCAGTTTATTTACCTGTTCTTCAAGGGGCGCGGCTTTGGGGGCAATTTCCCGCGGCGCCTGAATAACCGGGAGGGCGGAAGAGGAGGCTTTTTCTCCTGAGGGGGGGCTTGCCGGCTTTTCCGCCCTCATATCCCCCTTCCCTTCCTTTTTTTCTTCAGCGGCTGAGAGGACGGCTAAACGGGTTTTTCCTAAATCGGCATAGGCCCTTTCCTGAACCCGGCCCAGCTCCCGGGCGTATGCCTCCATCCGCTTGTCCGCATCTTCCAGCAGGGTTTTAAGGAATTTGACCCGTTCTTCCACCAGGCGGGCATCCCGGTCGGTGGCATCGTCAATAACGGCAATAAGCTTATTTACCTCTTCCCGGAACTCTCCCAAAATTCGCTTCTGGCCGGTACGGCGGCTGAGATATAGTCCCGCAAAAAAGCAAAAAAAAAGACATATAACAAAACCCGCAAGGGAAAATAAAAGGGACAGGGTCATAAACACCTCATAACAAAGCGCTTTTAACCGCTTACGTCAATATTTTTGCCCAACGCGGGGTCTTGAAATACGGAA
>JAITRD010000030.1 GCA_031288575.1 Treponema sp.
ATTTTGGCGTAAAGGAGGCCTCTTAAAAGGGAGCAGGTCATAAGGAGCTAAACTTGACCCACAGAATTTTTTAACCGCTAAGTCGAAAAAGTCGAAGAAGGTTTCATTCAAATCGCTCAAAACCTGAGCCATTTTAGCCATTCTTTTCTGGAAATTTGATACTTGGACCCTCTTTTCCCTTCCTTTTTTTACTTTTTCGACTTATTCGACCTAGCGGAAAATCTTCCTTTGCGGCACAGTGTAATCATCCCCCAAATTGCGGGTCAAGTTTAGCATAAGGAGGAGTACAATGATTACACTGCGGGGAAAAGGCGTAAGCAGGGGGATCGCCATTGAGAAGCTGGTATTCTTTGAACCCTCGGCGTTTACGGCAGAGAGGAAGATCGTCAGTGACACGGCGGGAGAAAGAGAACGATTTAACGCCGCCCGGAAGACCGCCGGAGAGCAGCTTGATGAACTATCAACAGTGGTGGTGGAAAAAATCGGGGAAAAAAACGCTTTGCTTTTTGAGATCCACCGGATGATGATCGACGATCCTGATTTCCGCGATCCTATCATTAAAATTATCAAAAACCAGCGATTGTGCGCTGAATATGCGATGATGGAAGCGGGAATCCGGCTGGCCCAGGATTTTGCCGAAATGGATGATGAATACATGAGCGAGCGGGCAGCGGATGTGCGGGATGTGGCAAACCGGATTATCGAAATTCTTTCGGGGACCCGGCAGCGCATTACCGCCGGCCCTGAGCCGGCAGTGCTTGTGGCCAGGGATTTTGGTCCCAGCGAAACCGTCCAGTTTGACCGTTCCAAAGTTCTTGCCCTAGTTTCCCAGGAGGGAGCCGCCAATTCTCATACAGCCATTTTTGCCCGTACCATGGGGATTCCGGCGATCATTGGCTTGGGCGCGTCTCTCTCTCCGGGACTCTCAGGCGCACTGGCTGCTCTGGACGGGGAAACCGGCGAACTGTGTATTACTAATCTTTTCATTTGAATATACTCTATTCAGTCACTCTAATTCGTTGTATTATAAGGAATTAGCGAATGATGGGTATGTAGTTAGTTATGAAAAAAATAGTAACCCGGACACGCAGACCCTGGGGAAATTTGAAACAAAACAAAAACAGTTCCTCGGCGAACGGCAGGAACAGGAACAGTACCGGGGAAAGCCTACGATCTCGAAGAGCGGGCAGAAGATCAATCTCTACGCCAACATTGGTTCTGTTACCGCTGTGGAAGCGGCTCTTTCCGCCGACGCGGAAGGGATATGCCTTTTTCGCGGCGAATTGCTCTGCCTAGGCCGGGACGATTACCCCGGTGAGGATATTCAATATGAAAGCTACCGTAAGGCTGCGGAATTCATGGGCGGCAGGCAGGTCATCATCCGTACCATGGACATAGAGGCGGATAAGCAGGCAGAGTATTTTGATCTTCCAAAAGAGGAAAATCCCGCCCTGGGCAAGAGGGCCATTCGTATCTGTTTGACCCGGACTTCTCTTTTCAAAACCTAACTCCGGGCGATTTACCGGGCCTCCGCTTGCGGCAATGTAGTCATCATGTTCCCCATGATCAACACCGTGAAGGAACTCAAGCAGGCTAAGGCGCTGGCCGCAGAAGCCCGGGAGGAACTTGGGGCGGAAAAAATTCCCTTTAACGAAAAAACCCCCATCGGCATCATGATCGAAACCCCTGCGGCGGCCATCATCAGCGATCTCCTTGCGTCAGAAGCGGATTTTTTCAGCATAGGCACGAATGATCTTACCCAATATACCCTGGCGGTAGACCGGCAGAACGAAACGATCTGCGAATTCTGCGACACCCGTCACGAAGCGATCCCGTGGCTTATACGCATGACCGTGGAAAACGCCAACAAAGCGGGGATAGGGGCCGGGATCTGCGGTATGCTCGGCACGGACCAGAGCCTTATCAAAACTTTTTTGGAAATAGACCTTGGCGAACTTTCGGTGGAGCCTTCCTATGTGCTCCCCTTGCGGCGGTTTATCGCCCGATTGTGAGCCCACCTGTGCGTGTATATAACTAATCAGGAGGGGGGAGACTTCCCCCCTCCCTCTCCGCATGGCGTGGTCATCTGCCGGGGCAGTAGCTTAAAATTGGTTTTATGAGTATACTACAAACAATGGATAATACGGTCACAGAGAATCAGTCAACATTTTGTGTTGACCAGCAGGTAGTATATCCCAGCCAGGGCGTAGGAATTATTAAGGCTATCGAAACCAAAGAATTCAAAAATAACAAAGTTTTGTACTATGTGATTTATCTTGAAGTTTCGGATATGACCATCATGGTTCCCGTTGAAAAAGCGGAAGATTTAGGAATCCGGGCCATTGTTCCCCAGGATGAAGCTCAAAAAGCATTAGACCTGATAGGTGAAGATTACGAGCCCATCCCTTCGGATTGGAAGCTCCGGTATCAGATGAATTTGGATCTGCTGAAGAAGGGCAGCGTCACAGACATCGCCGCCATTGTACGGTCCCTCTATCATCGCAGCAAAGTCAAAGAACTGCCTATTCTGGAGCGGAAACTTTACGACAGCGCGCTGAAACTTCTGGAAGACGAAATTGCCTTTTCCCTTCAGAAGTCTAAAGAAGAGGTGGAAACCATGATCTTTACCCGCCTCGAAGTGAAGTAAGCTAAGGACTTTCTGTGGAAAGCGCCCCGGTCCTTCCGCGTATTGCCGCTATTGTTACCGCTGCGGGGGCTTCCCTCCGCATGGGAGGCATCAAAAAGGAATACCGCCCCCTGTTTCCCAAAGAGTCAGGTCCGGGCGGTGAACCGCTCACGGTCTTAGGCGCCGCGGCGCTGGCCTTTGCCGCTTCCCCGCGTGTCGGCCTTATCGCCGTCACCGTCCCCGAAGCTACGGGTGAGGAGGCGGCCCGCGCCAGCCTCCCTCCTTTCCTCCTTGAAGGCGGGCGCTATCCCCCGGTCCGCTTCGTTCGTGGAGGGTCCACGCGGCGCTCCTCTGTCCACAAGGCCCTCGCCTTCCTTGCCTTCTGGAACCCAGCCTATGTGCTTATCCACGATGGCGCCCGTCCCTGGGTGTCAGGGGATCTTATCGAGAGGACCATAGACGCTGTTATGCGCCGTCAGGCGGTGATCCCCCTGCTCCCGGTCACCGAGACCCCCAAAGAAATAGATGACGACGGCTTTATCACCTGCCACCTCATCCGTTCACGAATCGGGACAGCCCAAACTCCTCAAGCTTTTGTCTATCCCGCCATACTCAATGCCCACGAGCAGGCCGCCATTCGGGAGGAGCGGGACGGTCGGGACTATACAGACGACGCCGAAATCTGGGGCGAATTCCTGGGGCCGGTGGCGGTCATCCCCGGCGCGCCGGCCAACCGAAAGATCACCTTTCCAGAGGACCTTGCCTCATGATCCGCACCGGTCTGGGCTGGGACCTCCACCG
>JAITRD010000032.1 GCA_031288575.1 Treponema sp.
GCCTTGACGGGAACCATCCTCTACGCGAAAAACATGGACGAGGAGATTCCCCCGGCGTCCCTGACGAAACTCATGACCATCCACCTGGTCCTGCGGGAGGCTGCCGGGCGGGGGGTCTCCCTGGATGAGGAGCGGGAACTGCCCCGGGAAAGCTGGGCCGTAAACCAGCCCCCCCGGTCAAGCCTTATGTTTATCGGGCCGGGGCAGCGGGCAAGCATCCGGGAACTGCTCCTGGGGCTGGCGGTCCCTTCGGGGAACGATGCCGCCGTGGCGGCGGCCCTCCTCTTTTTCCCCACCGTGGAAGACTTTACCCGTGAAATGAACCGGGAGGCCCGCGCGCTGGGGCTGACAAAGACCCGTTTTACCGAGCCGTCGGGGATATCCGAATACAACGTCACCACCGCCCGGGAATTCGCCCTGTTCTGTCGGGAATACTTACGGCTCCACCCGGAAACCCTGGCGGAACTCCATTCGGTACGGGAGTTTGCCTATCCGAAACCGGCCAATGTAGCGGAGGCGTTCCGGGACCGGCCCCATACCATCATCCAGCGCAACCACAATGCCCTGCTGGACCGGATCGACGGGGTGGACGGCCTTAAGACGGGGTATATCGACGAGGCGGGCTACCACATCGCCCTGACCGCGGAACGGGGGGGAACCCGTTTTATCGCGGTTGTCCTGGGAGCCCCCGCGGAATACGGCGGGGACCGGATCCGGGACGCCGACGGGGAAAAACTCCTCACCTGGGCCTTTGCCCACTACAAGACCCTGCGGCCTCCTGCCCCGGTGATCCCCCCGGCGCGGGTCTGGAAGGGCGCCGCAAACTCCCTGGAACTATTCCCGGGGGAAGCCCCGGAATGTACCGCCCTGGTTAGCCAGGGGGAGGCCCTCCGCTGGGAAATTGAGACGCGGGACCCGGTGATCGCTCCCATAGCGGCAAACGCCCCCCTGGGAACGCTCGTCCTCTACGACACGGACGGGGAACTCCGGCGTATCCCCCTGCTTGCCGCTTCGGAAATAGCGCGGGGCGGCTTTTTCAAGCGCCTCTGGGATACGATCCGGCTCTTTTTCCGGGGGGTATTTACCTAGGAGGTCCGTTATATTGATGACAGGCTACCCAATGATTTGGGGAAAGGACCCGCGGTTTAGGGAATTCCCTGGCACAAACTTCCATACATTCCGGGCAACGGGTATGAAAACGACAGCCCCGGGGAGGATTCTCCGCGGAGGGGACATCTCCGGACAATATCAGGGAATTAAGCGCGGCGCCGG
The DNA here is from genome assembly GCA_031288575.1 of Treponema sp. Taxonomy (GTDB): domain Bacteria; phylum Spirochaetota; class Spirochaetia; order Treponematales; family Breznakiellaceae; genus JAITRD01. The sequence continues at coordinate 1,273 of JAITRD010000032.1, forward strand.
GACGGAGTACCGGAACGGCCTTTAAAAGAGCTTTGGTATAGGGATGGGCAGGCTGTACATAGAGCGTATGTTTATCCGCCTGTTCCACGATTTCTCCCAGGTACATCACCGCAACAGTATCGGATACGTGTTTTACTACCGCTAAATCGTGGGAAATAAAAAGATACGCGATGCCCCGTTCCCGTTGTAATGTCCGTAACAGATTTATGATCTGGGCTTGGATGGATACATCCAAAGCGGAAACCGGCTCATCACATACAATCAGTTCCGGTTGCAACGCCAGGGTACGGGCGATACAGATACGCTGACGCTGCCCCCCTGAAAATTCATGGGGAAACCGTTCCGCCTGTTCCTCCGAAAGTCCGCAATCTTTCATAATCGAGATAATATAATCCCCGAGTTGGTTTTTGGGGACAATGCCGTGTTTTTCTACCGCCTCCGCCACTAATTCCCCGGCGGTCATCCGAGGATCAAGGGACGCATAGGGGTCCTGAAAAATCATCTGCATCTTGGGGCGTATGGCGGTTAAAGATTTTCGCTGCAGGGTAAAAATATTTTCACCCTTAAACAACACCTCTCCTGCAGTAGGCGGATAAAGCCGCATAATGGTCCGGCCGATGGTGCTTTTTCCGCAGCCCGATTCTCCGACAATAGAAAAAGTATGTCCCATGGAAATACTGAAACTGACCCCGTCCACCGCGTGAACGACCCTGTTTTTTTTCCTGAAGCCCAAAGACCGTAGGGGAAAATGTTTTACCAAATTTTTTACTTCTAATATGACAGATTCCGATTCGGTGGAACGGGGCATGACGGTACTCTCCTGTTACCGGGTTTGGCGTAATTTTTTAAGCGGTAAAAAAACAGCTTACCCGGTGGGTTTTACTTACCCAACAATAGGGCGGGTATTGGTCTATGCAGGCTTTCCCGAAATGAATGCAACGGGGGTGAAAATGACAGCCCCCGGGCATCGTCCTGAGATCCGGTACGGTCCCTGGAATAACCTCCAGCAGATCCGTCTCCCGTTCGAGATCAGGGCGGGACCTCATCAACGCTACCGTATAGGGATGGCAGGGGGTATCAAATATTTCCCGGACCGTTCCCTGTTCCACAATACGTCCCGCATACATAACGATCACTTCATCAGCAATCCCGGCAATAACTCCCAGATCGTGACTTATGAACAACAGGGAAATTCCCCGTTCCTTTTGCAGATTTTTTAAAAGGAGCAGGATCTGCGCCTGGATGGTAACATCCAAGGCGGTGGTCGGTTCATCCGCGATAATCAACTTCGGATCACCGCAAAGGGCCATGGCAATAAGGACGCGCTGCAGCATACCTCCTGAAAGCTCAAAAGGATAGCTGTTATAGATCCCGTCCCGGCTAATCCCTACGGACGCTAAGAGCCGCCGGATAAGGCTCCGGCGTTCCACCAAGGATAAGCCCTTGTTATGAAATCGGAGACATTCATCAAGCTGTTTGCCCACGGGGAAAAGGGGGTCCAGGGCGGTCATAGGTTCTTGAAAGATCATGGCTATTTCCGAGCCCCGGAAAGTACCGTACTGTCGCGTTCCAAGTTTGGTTAATTCCACGGCCCGTTGTTTGCGTTCCTGCCAATAGCGAATCGTTCCTCCGGAAATTTGTCCTTGGGGGCCCGGTAAAAGTCCCATAATGGAAAGACCGGTTACCGATTTACCGCAGCCCGATTCTCCAACGATACCTATTACCTTACCCCGGCCCACATTAAAGGAAATACCATCCACCGCCGGTATCGTAGCGCCGGGGGTATAAAAACAGGTCCGGAGATCCTCTACCTCAAGAATCGTATCAGTTCCTTTCATAACGGTACGCCATTCCGATTCCGGCCGGTATTTGTACCGTTTAGAGCGGTTATATTCACGATATTTTGTCCGGATAAAATGTTTGTTTTCCCGATTTTTGTCCGTATGCATTATATGTTTCATGATCCGTGTCCTACCGATGCCGGGGGTCCAAGGCATCCCGCAAACCGTCTCCTATCAGATTCAGTGAAAGGGCGGTAAGCAAAATCGCCAGACCCGGCATAATAATAAGCAGCGGAACGGTCCGCATATATTCTCTGCCTTCGTTCAGCATGGCTCCCCATTCCGGGGCAGGCGGTTGTATCCCAAGGCCAAGAAAACTCAAGCCCGCGATTGACAATATCGCACCGGCCACAGACATAGCGCTTTGTACAATAATAATACCCACCGCGTTTGGTAGTACATGGCGGATGATTATCTCCCAAGTATTAAAGCCGCTGATCCGTGCCGCACTGATAAAATCCATTCCAACAATAGAAAGGACCGCCGAACGGGTTACCCGGATAAAACCAATGGTGTATATAATTCCCATGGCGATAATCAGGTTTCTGATCCCCGGTCCCATGACGGTTATCATGGCGAGGGTAAGCAGGATATTCGGAATACAGGTAAATATATCCACTACCCGCATTATCAGATTATCCGTACTGCCTCCCGCCAAGGCCGAGAACGATCCGAGTATCCCGCCGGTAAAGGCCGATAGCAGCACCACCAGGATACTAAGGCCAAGAGAAATTCGGGTGCCATATACAATTCTGGCAAATACATCCCGGCCCATACGATCCGTACCAAACCAATGTTCCCCGCTGAACCCTTTTAAGCGCATTGCCGCATCCTGCCGGACCGCATCCTCATAGGAACAAAAAACACCCGGAAAAAGCGCGGTAAAGATAAAGATAGAAAAAATAATAAACCCCGCCATGGCGGTTCTGTTTTGCGCAAAGCGGCCGATGGTTTGCAAAAAATATTTTTTTCTTCTCTTTAGGGGTCTGTCTTTCATGGTCCTGGTAGTTATCCCCTATCTGTTTTTCCGTAAATAAACCTGTCTAATCCGGGGATCCAGATATGCCATAAGGAGATCCCCGATAAGCATAAAAAGACAATACATGACCGAAAGCATAATTGTGGCGCTTAACACCACCGGATCATCCTTTTGCCGGATAGCGGTTAGAATGAGATTACCCATCCCCGGTATAGAGAAAATATTTTCAATGATAACCGTTCCCCCCAGGGCGGAACCAAAGGTGATGATCAGGGTAATAATGATGGGCAAAAGGGCATTTTTCAGAGCATGTCGCCATATCACCACCGACTCCGGGGCTCCCTGGGCTCGGATGGTCCTGATGTAATCCTGTTTAAGACAATCCAGCATGGATGTTCTGGTAAGGCGGGAGATTATCGCCGTGATCGGTAGCGCCATCGTGATGACCGGCATGATAAAATTTTTTAAACCCTGAACCCCGCTGGGGGGCAGCCATCCGAGTTTTAATGAAAACAGCAGTATCAATAACAGCGCCAGCCAAAATTGGGGGATGGAGGCAAAAAACATTGCCCCCACGGTACTACCGATATCCACCGCGGAATACCGGCGTATGGCCGATACGATACCGATAGGAATACCCAATAGATAGGCGACTGCCACTCCCAGGACGGCCAGGGTAATCGTATAGGGAAAGGCGGTTCGTATATTCTCCGCCACCGGCCGCCGCGAATGGTACGATAGGCCAAAATCACCCCGGAGGGCATTGATAAGATAGGAAATATACCGAATGAAGAAAGGCCGGTCTACCCCCAGTTCGTGATTAAGCCCCGCCACATCCTCCGCAGTAGCGTTCATCCCCAGGATCAGCCGTCCGGGATCCCCGGGAATAATGTTCATTATCGTGAATACAATAAAGGTTACCCCCAGGGTAATTAACAAAACCATTAATGTCCGTTTTACGATATAACTTCTCATAATTCCCAGGAAAAATCCTTAAAACAATAAAACATACCATTAGGATCGACATAAGTGCCCGTAAGGCCGTCACGGTATACGATGTTCGCCTGCCGGATTACAAGCGGGATCTCCCCGGCCCATTGCAGGACTTCTCCCAATAACCCGGAAGCAAGTTCCGTTTTTTTTGCCGTGTCGGATTCGTTATGAAGGGCATCTAACTTCGCGTTAAACAGGTCCCGGTCCGGCGCGTGGGCGCTCCAGGAACTGTCCGGCCAGTGATAGGTGTTGTAGAGGGTTTCGGCAAGGTCCGGAATTATTTCCGATCCGCCCTGATATATGGCCTCAAAATTAGCGTTAAGCCAATCCTGGGAATGGGCGCCTATTTCCAGAATCTGAATATCCGCGTTTATACCGATCTCCGCCAGATTATTTTGAATAACCTGGGGTACCACATCTCCGTATATATCAGCGGTCTTAATGGTAAAGGATACCTCTCCCGGAGCATAACCCGCATCGGCAAGAAGCTCCCGGGCCTTTTCTTTATCATAGGGGAAGGTATAATCTCTGCCATCGTAAAGTAAAAAATCACGATAGGAACCACCTGAAATGGTACCGGAACCCTCAAAGGCAACCTCGTTGATGGTCTGTCGGTTTATAGCATAGGCTATGGCCTGACGTAGTTTTTGATTCGTCAAAACTCCCTGCCGGGTATTCAGGACGAGGCTTACAGCGCTATGGGATGGCGCCGTCTGCAGAACCAAGGATTTGTTATTCTCTACCAAGGGAATACTGGCGGCCTGAAGGCTTATCAAAAAATGGTTGTCTCCGGTTTCAAGGGAGACCAGGGCGGTGGAGGCGTCTTTGATAATATTGAAATTAAGGTACTTGATAGCCGCCGGAGTACCGCTATAGGCATCAAAGGACTCGAAACTTATCCTTGAGCCCTTAATCCATTCCTTTAGTTTATAGGCGCCGGTACCGACCGGATTCAGCCACGCATCGCTTCCTTTGGCCTGTACATACGCTTTACTGACGATACCCATACCCGGTGAGGCCAAGAGGGAAAAAGCGCTGTCCAGCGGATAGGCAAATACCACTTCCACGGTATTTTCATTTATCGCCCGATAACTTGAATATTTCGCCCGGGAACTTGCCGCCGCGGGACGGTCAAGGTTCGATTCAAAGCTGAAAATGACATCCTCCGCGGTAAATTCCGAACCGTCATGGAAAGTGGTATTCCCCCGCAACGTAAAGGTATAGACCCTCCCGTCAGGACTTACGGTCCAGCTTTGGGCCAGACCGGGAACAGGCTTACCGTCCACCACGTAGACCAGCCGTTCGTAGATTTGATAATTGGACATAATATCCGAAAAAGTATTATTGACTAACGGATTGAATTGACTTGCATCGTCAAAAACCACCACATTAAGGGTGTCCGGGGGGGAACTTGCCGCAGACTCCGTTTTTTTTCCACAGGCCGTAAAGATAGTTATTCCTATCATCGCCGCCGAAACCAATGCCTTAAACAGATGCTTTTTCATAGCAATCCTCCTTTTATATAACGGAACCCCGATAAGGTTCTCAGGGATTCTTCAACGAAAACCCCTAATTGCGCTAAAAAGACCGTAATTTCGTAGTCGTAAGATCATAATACATACTAATTATATATAATTAGTATGTATATTCATAATCTACCAGACAAAAAAAGATGAGTCAAGAGGGTGTCAACTACAAACATGGTTAATTTTTTTGCCGGGTTTAGCGCTTCTCAGGCTAAATTCTTATACAAAGACAGCGGGCTATTCTTCCTGCCTCGTCTTCCCAAGTCGGTTGTGAACATACGGCTATACCCGGAAGACCGTTATTATCCCGATAAAAGCGGCGGTTCTTGCGCCGGACAGATCCGGACCGGATTGTTACGAATTGCTTTTTGAGGTATAATAACAGAGGGAGGTAGTCCGATGAAACTATACAGCAAGGGGCAGTTGTTCTTTTTTTGCTTCCTGAGCGGTCTTATTGTGGTTATGTTTGCCCTGGGAGTGGGCTTTTTGCGGATTCCCTTTATGACAAAAACAACGGAAACCCAGGAGACGGCGGTAAATTCTTCCCCGGATTCCCCGAAAGGGGAGGATCCCGGGGAGGAACTCTTTGAAGCCCTAAGGCTCCGTCAATCCCCCTATGTCAGCCCCCTCCAAATGAATACCGCGGATCTCGTCCCCTTTAGCGAAGGGGAGCGGGAGAATATATTTATCTATGAACAGCTTAACGATGCGGTGGTAAACATCACCACCGAGACGGTGGCGATCAACTGGTTTCTGGAGCCG
>JAITRD010000039.1 GCA_031288575.1 Treponema sp.
GCCCCCGGTACCTTATTCCCTTTAGCCCCCTTCCCCCGGATTACGGGGGGATCTTCGGCAATAAAAATCCCCTGATTATCGAAATCGGATTCGGCATGGGAATAGCCACCGCGGAGATCGCCGGGGCTTTCCCCGAAAAAAACTATCTGGGCATTGAGGTCCATAGGCCGGGGATAGGCCGGCTCCTCTGGGAAATAAGCGAGCGGCATATCGGGAACATCCGCATTATCGAATACGACGCCGCGGAGGTCCTGGCGGAGATGATCCCCGATGGTTTCGCGGAGGGCATCCATCTCTTTTTCCCCGATCCCTGGCCTAAAAAACGGCACCATAAACGGCGGCTTATTACCCGGCCCTTTACGGATCTTTTGGCCCGGCGGCTCCGCCCCGGGGGCTACCTCTATATGGTCACCGATTGGGCCGATTACGGGGACTGGGCCCTGGGGGAACTTTCCTCCACCCCGGGTTTGATCAACCCTTACAGGGATTTTGCCCCCCCTCAGCCCTGGCGGCCCCTTACCAAATTTGAGCGGAAGGGGCTCCAGGAAAACCGCCGGATATGGGAACTTTATTTTACCGCCAAGGCAGGATTATGAAAAAAGAAAAAACAAACCCCCATAGCTCCGACAGGAGCGACTCCAGCAGGAGCGACTCCGGTCAGGACGATGCCGCCCAGGGCGACGCCGGCCGGATTGCCGCCCTGGAACGGCTCATCGGCGCCTACCAGGAATCCTATTATAACGGGGAGGCGGAAATTTCCGACGGGGAATACGATCTCCTCTGGGACGAACTCAAGGCCCTGGACCCGGAAAACCCCCTGCTCAAACGGATCGGCGCCGACGATACCGACGGTTTCCCCAAGGCCCGGCATTTTATCCCCATGGGAAGCCAGGAAAAGGCCGCCAACCCCGGGGAATTCCGCGCCTGGGCGGCCAAAATCGCCCCGGAGCATTATGTGGTCCAGTATAAATTAGACGGGGCAAGCCTGGAACTGCAGTACGAGGGGGGAAAACTTGTCCGGGCCATTACCCGGGGGGACGGCCTCGTGGGGGACGAGATCACCGATAATGCCCGGCGCATGAAGGGGGTGCTGCCGGAACTGGACATCCCCTTTTCCGGGGGCGTCCGGGGGGAGGTGGTGATGGCCCGGGAAACCTGGCGGGCCAAATACACCGGCAAGGCCAACTGCCGTAATGCCGCTAACGGCCTCATGCGCCGCAAGGATGGCCTGGGCTGCGAGGACCTGGAACTTATCACCTACGACGCCGCGGCCGCGGGGGAGGACGCCTTTTTTCAGGATGAAATGGAAAAGATCCGCTGGCTTAAAGACCGGGGCTTCTCCGTTTCCGAAACCCGGGAATTTACCGATCCCGAGGAGATTATCGCCTACCGGGCCGGGGTGGCGGCAAAACGGGATTCCCTACCGGTGGATATCGACGGCCTGGTGGTAAAGGACCGCCAAACCGATATGACCGACCTCCGCCGGGCCCGGCCGGAACGGCAGATCGCCTTCAAATTCGATTTGGAGGTGGCCTTCAGCGTACTCCGCTCGGTGGAATGGAGCGAATCCGGCGCCACCTATACTCCCATCGGCGTGGTAGATCCGGTGCGCCTGGCGGGGACCACGGTTCAGCGGGCAAACCTCAATAACCCCGACATGATCCGGGCCCTGGGCCTTAAAATCGGCTCCGCGGTTTCGGTGGTAAAACGGGGGGAAATTATCCCGAAAATCGAGGGCCTTGCTCCCCCGGGGGCGATAGCCGCCTCCGGGGAGGAACGGGAAATTGAATTTCCCGCCCAATGCGGAACCTGCGGCAGTGCCCTGGAAAACGGGGGGACCCGGCTTTTTTGCCCCAACCCGGATTGCCCCAAACGGCTCCTCCACCGCCTTCAAAAATGGGTCGATGTCCTGGATATTCGGGAACTGGGGGATAAGCTGCTCCGCCAGCTCTTTGACAAGGAGCGGGTCCGGCATATACCGGACCTCTATACCCTGAAACCGGCGGAATTGGCCGATTTTGACCGCATGGGGGAAATTTCCGCGGCCAAGGTGGTCCGCCACATTCGGACCAAGCGGGAACTGTCCCTGGCGGCCTTTGTGGCGGGTTTTGACTTTGAGGGGGTGGGGGAGACCATCATGGACAAGGTAAGCGCCGCGGGGTTCAATACTCTGGAAAAACTCAGGGCCGCTTCGGCGGAGGATATCGCCGGGGTTTACGGCCTGGGGGAGATCACCGCCCGGACCATAACCGCGGGGCTTGCCGAAACCTCCGGGGAAATGGATACGGTCCAGGCGGGGGGGATCATCACCATCGCGGCCCCGCCCCGGGAGGAGGAGCAGCCCCTCAAGGGGCTTTTCTTCTGTTTTACCGGGGAACTGGCTTCCATGAAACGGAACGAGGCGGAGGAGCGGATCAAGGCCCTGGGGGCGTCCGCCAAGTCCGCAGTGGTTAAGGACCTCTCCTTCCTGGTAACCAATGATCCCGCTTCGGGGTCCGGGAAAAACAAAAAAGCCCAAACCCTGGGGATCCCTATCATTGACGAGGAGTCCTTCCTGGAAATCTTGGCCGATCCCTCCCGGGCTCAAAGTCTTATCGCCGAAGGGAAGGGCGGAACAAAAAAGGCCGGGAAAGGGGAGGCCCCCGATCAGGGTGAACTTTTTTGACCCCCCTTTGGGAAAGGCTTCAGGAAACCCGGCTTCCCCTGGTTCCCCATCTAAAGGAAATCGCCGCCGCCCTGGAAGAGAGGGAGGTCCTGGTCCTCCGTTCCGATCCGGGGAGCGGAAAATCCACCCTCCTGCCCCTGGCCCTTTTGGATTGCCCCGGAGCGGGGAAGATCCTTTTGGCGGAACCCCGCCGGGCGGCGGCCCTGGCCATAGCGGCCCGGATGGCGGAACTCCTGGGGGAGCCCTGCGGGGAAAGTATCGGTTACGCGGTACACCTGGAAAAAAGGGTTTCCCGGCGGACCCGCCTTGAGGTCCTGACCGAAGGGCTTTTGATACGGCGGCTTCAGGAGGATCCGGACCTTAAGGGGGTGGAAACGGTCATCTTCGACGAGTTCCACGAACGGTCGGTCCATACCGATTTGGCCCTGGCCCTCCTCCTGGACCTGCGCCGCCTGGGCGCCCGGATACGGCTCCTCATCATGTCCGCCACCATGGACGCCGGGGAAATTGCCTCCTTTATCGACCGGACGGAAAACCGGCGGGAGGAAGGCCGGGTCCCGGTTTTTGACGTTCCGGGCCGCCTGTTCCCCGTGGAGATCCGCTACCGCCCCCTGCCGGAAGTTTCCCCCCTGGGAAGGGAAACCGCCGCCGCCCTGGAAGCCATCCTGGAAAAAGAACCGGATCATAACACCCTGGTGTTCCTGCCGGGAAGGCGGGAAATCGAAGACGCCGGGGCGGCCCTGGCGGAGCGGGGGCTTGCCGAAACCTACCGGATCCTGCCCCTCCACGGGAGCCTCCCCCTTGCCCGGCAGCGGGAGGTCATCGCCGGCGGCGGGGAGGGCCGGCGCCGGATCATCCTCTCCACCAACCTGGCCGAAACGGGGCTTACCATTCCGGATATTACCCTGGTGGTTGATTCGGGTTACGCCCGGGTGGAACGGTACCATCTCCCCACCGCCATGAACCGGCTCTGCCCGGAACCGGTGAGCCTCCGGTCGGCGGACCAGCGGACGGGGAGGGCGGGGCGCCTGTCCCCGGGAATATGCGTGCGGCTTTGGGACCCCTCCCGGCCCCGGCCCCGGGAACATGAGCCTGAGATCCGGCGGGTGGATCTTTCCGCCCCGGTTCTGGAATGCCTCCTCTGGGGGGTCCGGGACCGGGAGGGGCTTCCCTGGCCTGAGCCGCCCTCCCCGGCGGCCTGGGACCGGGCCCTGGAACTGCTGCGGGACCTGGGCGCCGCCGGCAAGGCGGGGCAGCCCACGGCAAAGGGCAGGGAAATGGCCCGGCTGGGGGTGGAACCCCGGCTGGGGTCCCTCTGTATCGCCGGCAAAACCGCGGGACAGGCCCCCCTGGCCTGCGCCGCCGCGGCCGTCCTGGCAGCCCGGGACCAATCGGGCATAAGGGGGGACGGGGATTTCCGCCGCCGCCTTTCCCTGATCCGGCATAATTCCCCCGGTCCCTGGGTAAGGGGTGTCCGGGAAAACGCCGCCGACCTTCTCAAACGGCTTGATTTGGGCGGCCTTCCCCTCAACTGGACCGCGGAGGAGGAAGCCGGCGCGGGGGAACTTTTGGCCGCCGCCTTCCCGGACCGGATCGCCCGGGCCCGGGAACCGGGGATCTTCCGTTTTGCCTCGGGCCGGGAAGCCCGGCTTGAGGGGCCCCTG
>JAITRD010000082.1 GCA_031288575.1 Treponema sp.
GTGGCGGGAACCGGCATCGCGGAACAAACCGAGCAGGTAATTAAAAACCTGGGGGCGGTTTTGGAAGCCGCCGGTTCGGGATTTGACCGGGTCCTTAAAACCACCTGCTTTCTTGCGGACATGGGCGATTTTGGGGCCTTTAACGAGGTCTACGCGAAATATTTTACGGGAAAGCCCGCCCGTTCCACCGTGGCGGTCCGCCAGCTTCCCAGAAATGTCCTGGTAGAAATTGAGGCAATCGCGGAAAAGTAAATAAAGGGATTCGGCCATGCGGCCTGGCTTTCAGGCGGCGGCCGAATTTTACCAGGCCACATCGGAAAAGGGGGAGGCCCGGCTTAAAACCTGAGCGACCCGGAGGTATTCGGGGCTGAGGAGGCCGGGGTCTTTTTCCAGCATGGCAAAGGCGTCATTCCGGGCCCGCTCTAAAAGGAGGGCGTCCCGGACGGGATCGGCGATCCCCAGGGTCAGGTAGCCCGACTGCTCAATTCCGGCAATCTGGCCGGGGCCCCGGAGTTTGAGGTCCTCCTCGGCGATGACAAAGCCGTCGGAATTTTCCAGCATCACCTTGAGCCGGGTTTTGCCCTCGTCGGTCAATCCCGCGCCCTGGCCTCCGGGGTTCGGGACGCCGATCCTGCCGTTGCCCTGCCCGGCTTCCGGGTCTGAATAAATCAAAAAACAGTAGGATTGGGCGTCTCCCCGGCCTACCCGGCCCCGGAGCTGATGCAGGGCTGAAAGGCCGAAACGTTCCGCGTGTTCGATGACCATACAGGTTGCGTTAGGCACATCCACCCCTACCTCCACCACGCTGGTGGTCACGAGGATCCTGATATCCCCCTTTCGGAAGGCCTCCATGGTTTTCCGTTTTTCCTCGTCATCCAGTTTGGAATGAACCAGGGCGGCGGCATATTCGGGAAAAACCTGCCTGCCCAGCCGTTCCGTCATGGATACCGCGTCCTTTAGGTTGTTCGGATTATCCTCTCCCGCCCCGTCCAAGCCGATAAGGGGATAAACAAAATAGGCCTGATGCCCCGCGGCCAGCTCCTTGCGGACAAAATCGTAAACCTTCCCCTCATTGGATTCCCTGGCCAGATGGGTCTTTACCGGTTTGCGTCCCGGGGGCAGGTCCCGGATAACCGAAACGTCCAGATCCCCAAAAACAGTAAGGGCCAGGGTCCGGGGAATGGGGGTGGCGCTCATCATGAGGAGATCCGGGGAGCCCGGGGAGAAGCCGGGATTTTGCCCCTTAGCCATGATCAGGGAACGCTGGGTTACCCCGAAACGGTGCTGTTCGTCCACCACCACGAGCCGCAGGTTCCGGTAAGCCACATCCCGGGAAAAAAGGGCATGGGTGCCTACCGCAAGGTCAATTTCTCCCGCGGCGAGCCTTTTAAGCAGTTCCTTCCTGCCCGCGGCCTTAATGTTTCCGGTAAGGAAAGCCGGCCGGATTCCCAGCGGTTCCAGAAGCCGGGCGGCATTTTCCGCGTGCTGCCGGGCCAAAAGCTCCGTGGGGGCCAAAATCGCCGCCTGCCCCCCCCCTTCCACCGCCCTGAGGGCCGCCAAAAAAGAAACCAGGGTTTTCCCCGAACCCACATCCCCCTGGAGCAGCCGCGCCATGGGCGCGCTTATCCCCTCCTGGGAACCATCCATATCCCGGTTAATTTCGATAACCGCCTTTGTCTGCCCCGGGGTAAGGGAAAAGGGGAGCCGTTCCAAAAGCCGCTTCTGGAGGGGGGAAAATCCATCCTCCCCTTCAGCCCGCTTTTTCCCTTTCCCGGGGGGATTTTTTATCCCCCGGCGCCTTTCCAAAGCCCGTTTGCCGACCATTACCTCCAGGTAAAATAGTTCCTCGAAAATCAGGGTCTTCCGGGCTTTTTCCAGCTCGGCCATGGATGGGGGAAAATGGATGGTCCCCAGGGCCTCGCTCTTTGGCAGGAGCCCCTCCCGCCGGATTATTTCTTCCGGGAGTTCGTTCTCCAGGGGCTTCGCGTATTGTTCCAGGGCCTGCCGGATCAAGCGCCGGAGCATGCCCTGGCTGAGGCCGGCGCTTAGGGGGTATATGGGGAGAATCCGGGCAAAACCATTCCCCGGCGCCGGCTGTTTAGCGAATCCGCCGGGTTTTAAGGCCCCTTCCCCATGGTCTTCCGCAAAACCTTCCGGCAAAGCCTCGACCTCAAAGGCGGTAGACTGTATTTCCCCGTATTTATAGAAAAAACGCCCCCAAAGCCGGTAATACCGGCCCACAACAAGCTGCTTTTCCAAAAAGGGACGGTTAAAACAGATGAGTACCCCCCGCCCGGTCTCATCTTCTATGTGGACTTTAAGGGTTTTCATCCGCCCGAAGCCGAACCAGTCATGGGCTAAAACCCGGGCCACGGTGCATACCGCGGGGAAACGGTAATAATCCCTAAGCGGGACGATCCTGCTCCGGTCTTCCCAATCCCGGGGATAACGGCAAAGGAGCCCCCCAATGCTGGTGATGCCCCCCCGGCTGAGGGCACGCTGCACCGCGGGCCCGGCGCCCCGGATATGGTCTACCGACGCGGTGAGTTCCCGGAGAAACATGGATACTTAGAAAGGCAGCCGGAACAATAAAAGGCTTATCCAGGCCACCAGGAAGCGCATGCCCGCCAAAAGAACCAAAAAAACCGCCAGGGAAAGGATGAGCCCGGTGAGGTAATTTGTGAGCCGGCGGCGGAAAATGATCCGGTTAATGCGGTACAGCAGCGGCTGGGAGATGGTATCAATGATCCGCCAGAAAGCGCCGTATATATTTCTGTTGGTTAGGTAGGCGAAAAGGCGCAGCCCCAGGATGATGATAAAAAATCCCAAAACAAAAGAAAGGACCGACCAAAGGGAGGAAAGAATCATGCCCAGGATAATCCCAAGGGTGATGCTGCCGTAGCGGCCCAGGGTAAAAAAAACGGACGTGATAAAGGATAATACCGCCATGGCCGCGATGGGGGAAAGATCAATAAAACCGACTTGCAGAAAAGAAAAACGGCGGAACCAGTTAAGGTAGGGATCGGTGGCCCGTTTAATAATTTTCTCGGGCTCTCCGTAGGACATTCCGCTGAACCAGGAAAAAAGGATTCTGAGAAAAATCAGGAGCATATAGATCCCCGTAAGGGAAGCTAAAAAATTCATTATAAAAGACACGGAAACCTCCTTGGGCCGTCATTCGCACCAAACTTGGGCAACGCCCTGGCACTGGGTAAGGGCGTCGATGGCAGGGACGCCGGCGGCGGTACTGAGCTGGGCGGTACGGATTACCGTCTCCCCCTCCGGCAGGGGAACATGGATAAACACCGAACAGGAACCGGGATTCCCCGCAAGGCAGTCCCGCAGGGGGTAGAGGGCTTCCTCCCGTTCCGCCGCGGTTTGGCGAAGACGGATATGCACCTCCCGGTATGCCGGTTCCGCGGCCTTTTCCCGGCCGGCCTGGGGCCCTTTCCCCGCCCTGTTTTCATTTTCCTGGGGAGCCGCCTTTGGTCCGCGCCGCCGGGCTTTTTCGGCCAGGTATTCCAAATTCAGCATCTCATCGACAATAAAACCGGCCCGTTCCCCCTTCTGTGCCGCGGAACGATCCAGTTTGCCCTTAAGGGCGATAACCCGGTCCGGTACCAGGCGATCCTTGCATTGCTCCCAGGATTCATGGAAAAAGGTGAGATTGATCTCCCCGTTATAATCCGTCAGGGTACCGAAACACATTTCCTCTCCCCGTTTGTTAATAAAAGGCCGGTTGAGCGATTTTAGAATGCCCACCAGGGTTTGAGGCCGGTTATTCCCCTCGCCGGGATGGGCCAAATCCAGGGTAACCTCCTGTTCCCAGACGGCCCGGTAATTATCCATGGGGTGGCCGGAAAAATAAAACCCGAGCAATTCCTTTTCGATCCGCAGCCGCTCCACCTGGTCCCATTCAGGAACTTCCTCAAAGACAAAGTCGGGATATTCCTTTTCCCCGGTATCCTCAAAGAGGCTGGACTGGCCGTATCTTTTATCGTCCTTTTTATTTTGGGCGTAATCCACCGCCTTTTCCAGGTTTGCTACCAGGGCGGCCCGGGATATTCCAAAGCTGTCAAAGGCGCCGGTTTGAATGAGGAGTTCCACCACCTTTTTCCCCACAGTTTTGATATTTACCCGGTCCAGAAATTCCATAAAATTTTTATAGGGCCCCTCTTTACGGCAATTGACAATTTCCTCCGCCGAGGCGTCCCCCAGGCCCTTGATCCCTAAAAAGCCGTAAACGATACGCCCGTCCACAACGGTAAAATAGGGCCCCGAGCGGTTGATGTCCGGCGGGTCCAGGGCTATCCCCATCAGCCGGGTCTCGTTAATGTATTCAGGGAGTTTATCCACGCTGGTAATTTCGTTGCTGAGGTTGGCGGCCATAAACTCCGCGGGGAAGTTGGCCTTGAGATAGGCCGTTTGGTAGGCCAAAATGGCGTAGCCGGTGGAATGGGCCTTGTTAAATCCGTAACCGGCAAAGGGGATAAGGATCTCAAAGATCCGGTCCGCATCGGCTTCGGCAAATCCCCCTTTCCGGGCGCCGGCAATGAATTTGACCTTCTCCTCTTCCATGACCTTAACCATCTTTTTCCCCATGGCTTTACGGAGTATATCCGCCTGCCCCAGGCTGTACCCGGCAATGGCCTGGGCTGCCTGCATAACCTGTTCCTGGTAGACGATAACTCCGTAGGTTTCCTTGAGGATATCCTCCAGCGCGGGATGGGGATACACAATGGCCTGCCGTCCCCATTTTGAATTCACAAACTGGTCGATATTGTCCATAGGCCCCGGCCGGTAGAGGGCGTTTAGGGCAATCAGGTCCTCAATGCTGGTGGGACGGGCTTTTTTCAAGACCTTTTGCATCCCCGCCGATTCAAACTGGAACACCCCGGCGCTTTTTCCTTCCCCCATCATCGTAAAAACCGCTTCGTCGTCTTCGGGGATTCCTGTTATGCTGAAATTTGCGTATTCCCCCCCCCGGCGGCGGATAAGCTCTTCGGTATGCGTAATGAGGGTAAGGGTTTTAAGCCCCAGAAAGTCCATTTTTACCAGCCCGCAGGGTTCAAGCTGATCCATGGTAAACTGGCTGGCAACCCCCTGGGTTTTCGGGTCCCAGTAGAGGGGCACATAATCGCTCAGGTTCGTTTTGCCGATGACGATCCCCGCCGCGTGGAGGCTGTTGTTCCGGTTTTTCCCCTCAAGTTTCCGGGCTATGGCAAAAAGTTCCTGATACCGGGCGTTTCCTTCCAATTCCCGGAGCTTCGGTTCCTGCTCAAAGGCTTTGTTCAGGGTTATTTTAGGATCCGCGGGGATGAGTTTGGCGATCATCTCCGATTCCCCCAGGGGAATATCCAGGACCCGGGCCACGTCCTTGATTACCGCCCTGGCCTTGAGGGTCCCGAAGGTAATAATCTGCCCCACCCGGTCCTGACCGTATTTTTGGGTTACATACTCGATAACTTCCCCCCGGCGTTCGTAGCAGAAGTCTATGTCAAAGTCCGGCATGGATATCCGTTCCGGGTTGAGGAACCGTTCAAAAAGAAGTTTGTACTTGAGGGGATCGATATCGGTGATTTTGAGGGCATAGGCCACGATGGAGGCCGCTCCGGAACCCCGGCCGGGTCCTACGGGGATGCCCTGTCCCTTGGCCCATTTGATAAAATCCGCCACGATGAGGAAATACCCGGTAAAACCCATGGAAATGATCACCCCCAGCTCATACTCCGCCCGTTCCCGCACCTTCTGGGGTATGCCGGGGTAACGCTCTTCCAGCCCCTCCATGGTAAGATGCCTGAGGTAATCATCGGCGGAACCGTAGCCCGGCGGTATGTCAAAATCGGGCAAAAGAGGGCCCGGCTGGGGGATCGCGGTCTTGCACCGTTCGGCTATCCGCAGGGTATTGCTTATCGCTTCGGGGTACTCCGGAAAGAGGGCGGTCATTTCGTCCCCGGTTTTAAAATAAAACTCGTCGGTGTCAAAACGCAGCCGCCTTTCATCGCTCCGCAGTTTTTTTGTCCCTATGCAGAGGAGTATGTCATGAACCGGGGCGTCCTCCCGTTCCAGGTAGTGGATGTCGTTGGTTGCCACCAGGGGAATGCCGGTACGCCGGGCCAGTTCAATAACCCCCTGATTGGCCGGCTGCTGATCCGGCAGCCGGTGATCCTGGAGTTCCAGGTAAAAATTATCCTCCCCCAGAAGGTCCCGAAACCACCTGGCCTGTTTTTCCGCCTCGTCAAGCCGGCCCGCCAGGATGAGGCTGGGAATTTCTCCGCCCAAACATGCCGAAAGGCCGATAAGCCCCCGGGCATATCTTTGCAAAAGCTCCTTGTCCAGCCGGGGCTTATAATAAAAACCCTCAGTATAAGAATAAGAAGACAGTTTTAGCAAATTCCGGTACCCCTCTTCGCAGAAGGCCAGAAGCACCAGGTGGTAATATTTATTTCCCTTCTCGCCGCCCTTCCGTTCGGTCCGGGAGCCGGGGGCCATATAAAATTCGCTGCCGATAATCGGATGGATCCCCCGCTTTTCACAGGCGTCCTTAAATTTCAGGACTCCGAACATATTACCGTGATCGGTAATAGCCAGGTGCCGCATCCCCAGGGAAGCCGCTTTGGCCGCAAGATTTTCCACCGAGACGGCGCCGTCTAAAAGGGAATAATCCGAATGGACATGGAGGTGAACAAAATCAATCATAATGTACCCAATTTTAATGATAAAACCGCGGAATTGTATAGATGAACCGGCAGCAAAATGCGGAAATAATGCCGGAACAAAAATGCCCGCCCAGCCGGCCTCATTGTTCCGTTTGGGGGCGGGTCAAGTTTAGGGCCTTGTTCTAAAGCGGTAAATCTATTGCCCCGGGTACCGTTATCCCCTTTCAGGCTAAACTTGACCCGCTTTGCTTGCAGGCCCGCGGGGGAGAAAAAATTGCCGGGAAAGCATTTGGAATTCCCCGCCGGAGCGTATCGAAGATAGCGGAGGCGGACTCTACAAGCGTTTTTCCCGGCAATTTTTTCTCCCCCGCGGGAATTACACAGCATTTTGCGGGTCAACTTTAGGGCCTTGTTCCGGGATGAGTTTCAGAGTAAAATGAAAGTCTATCCTTTGGGATAGGGAGACTTTCAAAATATGAAGATTGAATTATTTACCTTTTGCGACTTTGCTCAGGAAAACAGCGGCAAGCTGACCATCGTGGGGACCTTTGACACGATTATCTCCCGGAATTTTCCCTGCATACATCCCCAACTGTCGGTGGTTATCAGGATCCGCTTTGATATATGGGAATTTGCCAACCATAACTTCAGAATCGAAACCCGGGATCTGGACGGAGAAATGAGCATTGAAGCCATTACCGGGAAGGTGGAGGTTAAGGGGGTGGGGAACGCCACGGCGGTTTCCCATTTGGTTTTTACCATTTCCAATCTGCACTTTAAAAGCGCCGGGGTCGTCAATTTTGTTTTATATATTGATGACAAAGAACTCAATTCTATTCCCTTATATATTAGAAAAGGCTAAAAAAAGGGATATATTTTTATTGACAGTCGGCCTTAAAGACATATAATTTTAAAAAAGCCCTGGCATTGTATCCGCTTAAAAAAGGCCGTTTTTGGGAGGGGTGGAGGTGTTAGTGAAAAATAAAACAATAAAGAGGGCGCTGATTCTTCTCTTTATAGGCATGGCGGTGATATTTACGGCCTGCGAGGTTCTGATACCCGGGGACGCGGTCCGGAAGTTTGAAAAGTCGGGTCTCTACAAAATAGTTAACGGCGAGCGGGTATTGCAGGAGATAGCGGGGGAAGCGAATCTGGCTAATGCCCTGGCGATAATCCGCCAGGATATTGTGAAGGCTCCCACTTCGTATGTTATTGTTTTAACAAAGGATGAGTCGGTTACACCCCAATATCTTACCCCCTTAGGGGATAACACCCGGGGGAACGAGACTAACGGATGGGCAAAATATAACTTTGCCTTTAAGAATATTACCGTGGAAGGGCTTAAACCGGTAACGGTAAAGCTTAAACCGGCAGGGGATGCCGGCACATCAGCAAAGATACCCCTTTTTGTGGTTGGCACCTATGATAAGGAAGACGCCTGGGCGACTAGGGCGGACAAAGGGGAAATTGTCTTTACCCTGGGGGAAAATATAACCCTGGAGGGGTCCCAGAATAATCCGTGTCCCCTGATTGGTGTAATTGCCGGAGGCCGGTTAATTATTGACGGCGCGGTCATAACCGGCAATAGCCGGCTTGTCGCCAGCAAAGGCGGCGGGGGGGTCGGCGGGGGGATAGAAATTCTTGACGGGGGAACCCTTACCATGAAGGGGGGGACCATTAGCAATAATTCCATTACCATTTCCTCCCCTTCATCTCAGGATAGTCCGGCAATGACGGTAGGGGGGGGAGCTATATACCTCGGTCCGGAGGGAACCTTTATTATGGACGGGGGAAATATTACCGCAAATAACGTAACCAACGAGCAGGGTTACGCGGCGGGGGGCGGAATATTGATGTGGGATAGCAGCTTTACAATGAACGGAGGCGTCATCAGCGAAAATGCCGCTTCTTCTTCCTCTCATAGTACCTCCGGCGGCGGGATATGTCTGACCGGTTCAAGCCAATATAACCTAACCGGAGGAACGGTGAGCGGGAATAAGGTCTCTAGTTCTGGGGCGTCGTCCATGGGTGGCGGGATTTATGTGTCTGCCGAAAGCAGCTTTACGATGACCGGAGGCGTCATCAGCGGAAATACGGCCCTTTCTTCCGATAATATTGCCCAGGGCGGCGGGATATTTCTGGCCGGTTCAAGCCAATATGACCTAACCGGGGGAACGGTGAGCGGGAATAGCGTGTCTGGTTCGGAGGAGTCTAAGGGCGGCGGGATTTACGTGGCTACTGATGAGGTTTTTACCCCTCCCCCGGAAATATCCATTACGGATAATACTCCGGATGACACGGGATCGGTCGAAAGCAACAATTCCGGCGAGGAGGAGGGCGAGGGCGGCGAAGATGAAAACGAGGGCGGCGAATCTGGCGAAAACGGCAACGAATCCGGTGAAGGCGGCGATTCCGGCGAGGGTGACAACGAATCCGGTGAAGGCGGCGAATCCGGTGAGGGCGATAACGAATCCGGTGAAAACGACAACGAATCCGGTGAGGGCGACAACGAATCCGGCGACAGCGGCGGCGAATGAGAATAGTTCAACGATAGCAATGCTCAAGATTTGGATGGGTTCAATCGCGGCTTAAATCTTAGCTGAACCCTTCGTTACCTGGGGCCATTGTCCCGTTCCTCAGGGTTTTATTTTATGGGTCAAGTTTAAAGCAAGCTCCGGGGAGGCTCATTAAAAGGAGATCCGCCAGCACGAGGGCGGTCATGGCTTCCACTACCGGCCCGGCCCGGGGAGCGATGCAGACATCATGACGGCCCCGGATGCAAAGATCCCGGATTTTGCCGTCCCTGCCGACGGTTTTTTGATTTTGCCCTATGGAAGGGACCGGTTTAAAGGCGGTTTTAAATTCCAGGGGCATCCCCGTAGAAATGCCCCCCAGGACTCCCCCGGCATTGTTGGAGCCATAGGCCAAGGCGGGCACCCCCGGCGGCAGGGACCGGAAATGTCCGGGAGGAACCGCCCCGCTTCCTTCCCCCGCCGGAATGGGGCAATCGTTGAGCTCCGATCCCCGGCCATAGGCCGCGCTAAAACCGGCGCCGAATTCAATGCCCTTAGCCGCCCCCAGGGAAAGCATGGCTTCGGCGATCCGGGCGTCCAGCTTCCCGAATACCGGTTCTCCCAATCCTGGGGGCAGCCCCGTAACTTTGCAGGAGACCGTGCCCCCGGCGCTGTCCCCCTCCCGCCGCAGGGCCTCTATTTTTTCCGCTATTTCCCGCGCCTTTTCCCGGTGGGGGACCCGCAAGGGATTGGTTTCCGCCTCCGCCAAATCAAAGCCCCCGTCCCCCGGCCCGGGGACTTCAATTCCCGCCGCTTCGGAAGTCCAGCTCTGGATATTGATGCCGTATCTCCCAAGAAAAACCTTGGCCACCGCCCCCGCCGCGACCCGGCCCGCCGTTTCCCGGCCGGAACTGCGGCCACCCCCCCGGTAATCCCGCAGGCCGTATTTAGCCTCCCAGGTCCAGTCCGCGTGGCCCGGTCGGTAGGCATCCCGCAGTTCCTCATAATCCGCGGAACGCCCGGAGGTATTGCGGATGATGATGGCGATAGGGGTTCCCAGGGTTTTGCCCTCAAAAATCCCGGAAAGGACTTCCGGTTCATCCGCTTCAAAACGGGTGGTAGAAGGGCCGCCCCCCCCGGGCCGGCGGCGGCGGAGTTCCCGGGCTATATCCTCAAGGGTAAGGGGAAGTCCCGCCGGACAGCCGTCCACCACCGCGCCGCAGGCGGGGCCGTGGGATTCCCCAAAGGTCGTGACCGTAAATATGGTTCCAAAAACATTTCCCCCCATGGCGCACCCCCTATTTGACGGCCAGGGCTTCCGTTTCGGCCAGGGTAGGCGGATCCGCGCCTTGCCTTGAACAAACCAGGGAAGCGGCTTTATTGGCAAAAAACAGGGCTTCGCCCAGTTCTTCCGGTGAAAGGGAATCAAGGCCGGATTGGGACATTTTACCCTTGAGTTCAAGCCAGGAAAGCAGGGCTCCGTGAAAGGCATCCCCCGCGCCGATGGTGTCGATAACCGGCACCTCCACCACCGGGGCTTGGGCCCGGATAAGGGACCCGTCGTCTTTCCGCAACAGGGCCAAAGCCCCTTCCTTCCCCAGGGTGGTAACGGCAAGCCGGGGGCCCAGGGAGAGGGTTTTCCCCAGAGCGTCCTCCAGACTAAGGCCCGGGTAGATAAAATTAAAATCGGCCGCGGAAATTTTGGCGATGCTGGCTGCCGCCGCCCATTTTTCAAACCTTTTAAGGTATGCCTCCCGGTCCGGGATCATAAAGGGCCGTATATTGGGGTCAAATGAAATAAGACGCTTCCCCGCCTCGCGAAAAACAAGGGATTCAATAGTGGAAGCTACCGGTTCCATGGTGAGGGAAATGGAACCGAAAAGGATGCACCCTATTTCAGGGGGCAGTTTTTCCGGCAGATCCTCTTTGGAGAAGGAACGATCCGCGGTTCCCTCGGTATAAAATATATAGGCCGGCTCTTTCCCCGGTTCAAGCTTAACAAAAGCCAGGGTTGAATTTTGGGAGGAGCGGGCGATTAAATCAATTCC
>JAITRD010000137.1 GCA_031288575.1 Treponema sp.
AAACGGTATTTTAGTTTCATAAAACTTCCTCATGAAACGAGACGAATAAATTCCTTCAAATTTATGTTTTAAAGGAATTCTGCCGGCAAAAGGCTGTTTGGCGGGGCATGAAAATAAACACATTTAATAAACTGATAGCAAGTAAAAATCAGATGAGTCTTGTTTTTGCAGCCTAAAAAAATGAATTACCCATCTTTAGCCAAAGCAATACCATCCCCTTCTCTAAAAATCCAAAACAGTTCAGAAATAATATACCGGAACTGTTTTACCTTACTTTAAGCATAGTGTTGTCTATTCGCCGCCGTCAAAGGCAAGTAAAAACAAGGATGGTATTACTTTTAAAATTTTGGTAGAATCTTTTTATTTTTTTGCCCTTCAAATAAATCCCGAGCCAAGCCTTTACCGCCTAAACCTCCCCCGCCCGGTCATTTTTGTTACGCTTCAATATTTGGCGATAAAAGTAAACGCAGACGCCCTATGCCCCTCCCTTGAAAAGCTTGCCTATAAAGTCAATACTTGTTAAATATGACTGTTGCACTTTCGCCTTATCGCCTCGGTAAAGCCCGGGAAGTGTATAATATTTTTAACGTTTTTAACGCCCTTTCCTGGACCTTTCTGGTAGGAAACATCATTACTATTTTTGCCATGCGGCTTGATGTTTCTTCTACCTATATAGGATCCATCAACGCCTTGCTTTACGTGGCCTTTTTTTTCCTTCCCGTGGGGAAAATCTTTGCGGAACGGTTTAAAATAATCAGCATCTTCAGCTTCGCCTGGATCGGGCGGGCGGTTTGCATGGCCCCGGTGGTTATTGCCCCAATCGCGGCGGTCCTGGGACACCGGGAACTTGCCCTGAGCCTTACCATTCTTGGGGTGGGCCTCTTTCATATTATCCGGGGAATCGGCATGATCGGCAACAACCCGGTATTAAGCACCCTTTCCGCCGGGCCCGACCGGGGCAGCTACATGACCCAGATCCAGATCATCAACAGCGCCGTGGGGATGTTTGCCGGCTTTATTATCGCCATTGTGCTGGGGAGGGAACCGCCGCTCTATTTGTATTCCGTTATCATAGCGGTCGGTATCGGCTGCGGAATCTTTAGCGGGATTTTGGTGCGGAAAATTCCCGAACCCTCCGTCACGGAAAGCGGCAAAAAAATAAACCCTATCGGCATCTTCCGGGAGGCCCTGTCCGAGCCAAACCTGAGACAGTTTGTGATAATTCTTTTCCTCGTTGCCCTTATCTCCGGAGTATCCCGGGCCTTTATCATTGTCTATTCCCGGGAGGTGTTTGCGCAAAACGACGGCATGGTTTCCCTCTATTCGGTCTTCGGCGGGCTGGGAAGCCTGATAATAGGGATGCTGATTAAATTTCTCGTTGACCGGATCGGCGCGAAACCCCTTTTTATTATATGCATCATTATCGGCCTTATCAGCATGGTCCCCATCGTCTTTTTCCCCGCCGGGGCGGTCAGTAACCTGTCCACGGCAATTTTATTCCTTTCTTTTTTGTTTTTTATGCTGAATTTTGGATTCCTCGGTGCCGAGGGAATTGCCCAGACCTATTTTCTTGGCTTAGTCCCCCTGGAATTGATGATGGACATGGGGATCCTCTATTTTTTCATCTTTGGAATTTCCGGGGCCGGGGGTTCATTGCTTGGGGGGCTGCTGCTGGACATTCTGGCGGCCCTTAACATCGAGAAATTTATCGCCTTTAAAATTCTTTATATTATACTGATAGGCCTTGCGGTCTTCACCCTGTTTCTCCAGCGGAAACTTACCCCCCTAGGGGCACTTCCCTTTAAAGGTGCCCTGAAGGTGCTATTTTCCGTCCGAGATTTGCAGGCTATTTCGCTCCTGGACCGGTTAAACAAAACCCGGGATTCCGAAGAAGAGGAAGCCCTCCTGGGGGCCCTCCATGATACCCCCTCGCAGCTTTCCATGAAGGGGCTCCTGAACCGGGCAAAATCTCCCCGCCTGGCGATCCGCCAGGAATCCCTGCGGGCCATGGAAGCCCTGGAAACCCTGAGCCCCGATGCCGAAAAGGCTCTTATAGAAGATATTATCAATAACCCCTACACGACCGCCTATATATCCGCCCGCATCCTGGGAAACCATAAATGTTTTGCCGCCATACCTATCCTGCGGGAATTGGCCTCCTCCCGGGATTATATGCTTGCCGGAGAAGCTATCATTGCCCTGGCAAACTTGAAGGACGAAGCTTTCCTGCCCCATATTGAGCGGATTATCTCTAAAACCAAAAACCCCCGGCTTAAAATCATGGGGGTAGAGGCCTTCGGAATTTACCAGTCCCCCAATTCCCTTTCGGTACTCCTGGACATCCTCCGGGGGGCTGATCCGCCTCCCTATCTTCGGGATGAGGTGGTCCTGGCTATGGCCAGTATTTTAGATGTGGAGAACCAATTTTACCCCCTTCTGATCCGTTTCCTGGAGGACCCCTCCCTGATCAGCGCCCTGACCGCGGACGAGGTCGAGAAGGCCGCCGAATTTTGCCGCACGGGGACAGGCGGCTGGTTCCTCCGGAAAAAACCCGGTTTAAACGCCCTCAATAAACAGGCAAAAGCCTTCTCCCCCGCGGTCCAGAACTACATCAAAGACCGCCAGGGCGCATCCTTCTCCCGGTGGATCCTGGAACTCCCCGATGAGTTCTGTCAAACCATTCTCCAGGTGGTGCTCTCCGAGGCGGTGCTGGACGACGAACTTGTCTCCTATGACCGTCTGCGGCTTCTCATTGTCCACTGGGCAGCCCAGGAACTTAAAACGTGGGCGCAAAAGCTCAAGCAATAGGATAATTTGCCCTAAAAGGGGGTAACAGCCTCCGAGGTAATAAATTTACCGCCTGAATCGCGGATCAAATTTAGCCTTTACTCATGCGCTAAATCCGGGCTATGCTGGGGCCGTACCGGTCATGAGCAAACCAAAATACAGCCTGGAAATACTGCAATCCATTACCGATGTTTCCGCGGAAAGCTGGAACAGCCTGGTAACGCCGGAGACTATTCCCTTTCTCGAATGGGAATGGCTGGCGGCCCTGGAAGAATCGGGCAGCATAAGCCCGGAAACCGGCTGGCATCCCCTTCACTTCTGCATCCTGGAGGGAGGCCGGCTTACCGCGGCGGCGCCTTTTTACCTTAAAACCGGCAGCGACGGGGAATATGTGTACGATTATTTCTGGGCGGAAGCGGTTCAATCCCTGGGCCGCAAATGGTATCCCAAGCTGGTCGGCGCTCCGGCGGTTACTCCCGCAGAGGGTTACCGTTTTCTCCATGCCCCCGGCGCCGACGGGGAGGCCTTAAGCGCCCTCATCCTGGGGTCCGCGGAAAGGATCTGCCGCAAAAACGGCGTCGTAAGCCTTAATCTCCTTTTCGCCGATCCCGCGTGGTCCCGGGCCCTGCCGCGGCTGGGCTATACCCCCTGGGAACATTCCCACTATGTCTGGGAAAACCCCGGATACGCCAATTTTGAGGATTACCTTGCGCTTTTTTCAAAAAACCAGCGGAAAAATATCCGCAAGGAGTACCGGCACCATGGGGAACAGGATATCGCCATCAGGATTATCAACGGCGAAGACGCGGAGGAAGAAAGCTTCCGCCGTATGTTCGAGCTTTTTACCATTACCAACGACAAATTTTACCCCTGGGACGCCCGCTGGGTCAACGAGGACTTTTTTCTCCGGCTGGAAAAAACCTACCGCCGGGGCGTTGCCTTTGTTGAGGCCAGCCGTAACGGAAGCGGCGAAGTTTTAGCCATGGCCTTCCTGGTCCGCAAGGGGGACAAAATCTGGGGCCGTTACTGGGGCGCCTATGAGGAAATCCGGGATCTTCACTTTGCGGTTTGTTATTATGCCCCTATGGACTGGTGCATCCAGCAGGGGATAAGGATCTTTGATCCCGGCGCCGGCTCTCCCCATAAAATCAGGCGGGGCTTCCGGGCGGTAAGCAACCGGAGCTGGCATAAATTTTTCGATCCCCTTCCGGAACGGCTTTTTAAAGACAATATCGACGGGATAAATCAATACGAAAAGGAAAAGCGCCAGGCCCTGAATGCCGAACTGCCCTTCAAGGGGCATCCAAAAAGCGGGGATCTTCCCGGAGGCTTATGATTCGGGGCTTTCCTCCGAAAGAACCTGCCGGATATCCCGGATCAATCTTTCCAGGTCCGTGATAAATCCCCGCAAATTCTCTTCGATAATGCCCAAGTCTCCGTTCCGGCCGGCCTGTTCCAGCAAGGCCGCCTTTTGGGAAACCTTCCCGGCGCCGATGCTGGCGGAGGCGCTTTTGATGGCATGGACGTTAGTGGTAAAGCCCTGGATTTTCTCCCGGTCAAAGGGCTCCCGGAGCAGTTTGAGCCGTTCTTCGCAGTCCTGGCTGTATATGTTAAGGATTTCGCGGTACCCCTCTTCGGTGCCGCCGGTATACATAATGCCCTTGGCCGTGTCTAAATCCTCAATATCCGCAAGGGTCCGGGGGGAGGAGGCCGGGAAGCAAGGGGCCTTTTCCAGCCTCTTTTCCCGTTTTTCCAGCCTTTGCCGCTTTTCCTTGGGGATCCATCGTTCCATAAGCTCATTCAATTTAGAAATTTCAATCGGCTTCGCGAGGTAATCATTAAAACCGCTCTGCAAAAACATCTCCCTCATGCCGAAAATGGCGTTGGCGGTGAGGGCGATAATGGGAACCTGCTTGAAATATTCCCCCTCGATCCGGCGGATTTCCCCGGCAGCCTCAATGCCGTCCATAACGGGCATCATGTGATCCATAAAAATGATATCGTAACGGTTTTTTTTAACAAGTTCGACCGACTCCCGCCCGGATTCGGAAATATCAACCTGCATTTGATAGGGCATCAGAAGCCCCTGGGCGACCTTGAGGTTGGTCATGATATCATCCACAATAAGCACCCGGGCATCGGGGGCGGTAAAGCGGACGAGGGTCTTTTTGCCGCTTTCGATCACGGTGATGCCGTTAAGTATATTGGCTATGGGAACGGCATAGGCGGGCATGAGCACCACGGGAATGTCCTGAAAGGAAGATAATTCCCCCAAATCCGCAAGGAGTACCAGGGTTGTCGAAAATTTGAAACGGTTTATGATGACCGCGGCCTCCTCCGCCACTTCGGAAGAAACAAGGGCAAAGGAAAAACCACCCCCCTTCAGTTCCCTAAAAAAGGCCTGGGCGGTTTCTGCCTGAACAGCGGCGACCCTAAGGTTTTTTAGGGTTTCAAAAACAGAGGCGGCGTAAAGGCGGCGTTCATCGTAAAGCAGAAC
Organism: Treponema sp.; assembly: GCA_031288575.1. GTDB lineage: Bacteria > Spirochaetota > Spirochaetia > Treponematales > Breznakiellaceae > JAITRD01. Next base: position 5,285 of record JAITRD010000137.1, read on the forward strand.
CCGTTTGTTTTCGCCTTCCTCCACCTCCGCCAGTTTATTTTTTCCTGTATACGGCTGGGGGAGCCGGGCGGTAAAAACCGAACCCTCCCCGTAAATGCTGGATACCAACAGGTCTCCCCCCATTTGCAGGCACAGCCGCTTGGTGATCGCCAGCCCCAGGCCGGTCCCTTCAATCCCCTTATTCCGTTCCGCGTCCAGCCGCACAAAATCGCCGAAAAGTTCCCCGATATCCTCCTCTTTAATGCCGATGCCGCTGTCGGCGACTTCAAAATTAAGCAGCACCTTGCCGTTGTCCACGAGGGGCATCCCCGTTACGGTCAGCTTAATAAAACCCCGGAGGGTATATTTTACGGCATTACTGAGGATATTAAAAAGGATCTGGCGGATCCGGGTTTCATCGCCGAGGAAGTTATTGGGGATATTCGCGTCGACATTCACTAAAAACAGGATGGGCTTTTCGGAAAAACGCACCCGGATAACATTGATCACATCGTTGAGCAGGGAGGCTAAAATGTAGGGAAGGGGATTAAGAGTGAAATTTCCCGATTCAATCCGGGTAAGATCGAGGATATCGTTGATGATAGAAAGAAGGTTTGAGCCCGCCTGCCTGATATTGGTGAGGTATTCCTGCAAGGCCGGGGTAGACGCGTCCCGCAGGGCGAGTTCGGTCATGCCGATGATGGCGTTCATAGGGGTGCGGATCTCATGGCTCATCCGGGCCAAAAAGGAGGTTTTTGCCCTGCTTGAGGCTTCGGCCTGTTCTTTGGCGTTGAGAATTTCGGTCATGTCCTGGAACAATACCAGGACCCCTTCGGAAACCATTTCCTCATTGAGCATGGGCCCGATATAGATCGTATAATGCCGGTTATGTCCCCTCATGCCGAAATCAATGACCCGCTCAATGATAGTAGCGTCGCTGTTTTTTATCGCCCCCTCCAGGGCATACATCATTTCATCTATCGCGCTGTTTTCCGCGGCTTCCCGGAACACCTCCTGAAAATCCCGGTCATTGATCATCACCGCGCTGCCTATCCCTGATTGGTATAAAAACATATCCGAACAGTATTCAACCCGTAAATTTTTATCCAAAAGAAATACAATTTCCCGGGTATTTTCCAAAAGCAGGGTAAAATATTTTTCCTGTTTAGCCTTTTCTTCGCTAATCGAAACAAGAAATTTATCTTTGGCAATATTGTAACCCTTGGAGCGCTCAATCGTAGCGCGGGCGCCCAGATAAGCACGGTTAAGGGCACGGTATTCTTTTTCGAGCCTTGTATTTTTGGCTTCCGCTTCCGCAAGCCGGGCCGCAAGGAGTTTTACTTCCTCCTCCAGCCGTTTTATATTATCCACAAACCAACCACCATTTAAAGCACGCAGGAAATAATAGCGTAGTTATGATAACGGTTAGCCTGGGTGCCTAACTCGTTTTTTAAAGGGCAAATTTCGCCTCCGGAATAAACGAAAATATACGGAAAGGATAAGCCGGCAAGTTCCCGGCGGATAAATTTCATCTCTTCGCTTGATTCCACCATGGCGATGCTGTGGCTGAAACAGGAAAAGATCAAAAGCAGGTCCCGGCCCCGCATCTCCTTAATCCAGTTGACAGTATTTGCCGCGGTTTTAAGAACCGCTTCGGCGCTGGGAGAATTGATATGCAGGGCGCTTCCGACGGATACGGAGCTGCCGCAGATAAGGCTGCCGTCAGGCTCAACCGAAATGATAATACAGAGGGTCGATTTTTCCCCCTGGGCATTTTCTATGGTAAGGGGAAAGGCAAAAAGCATCGTTAAATTGCCGTTAGAAATAAGGCC